>JAIFNC010000057.1 GCA_020047935.1 Bacteroidota bacterium | reverse complement strand
GGGGTGTATAATGATTTTAAGATGGGTATATTCAATTTAATATAAATAAATGTGTTACCCTACTATAAGAATTTATCCTATCTTAAAACGTCTAAGGGAAAACTCACTGACAGCATTTTAACAAATAAAATTTGGGTATTATTTTTGTGCAGAAAACTCATAGGTGGTTAATTAACATAATACCACACAAAAAAAGGGACTAAAAAAGTCCCTTTTAAATTCGATTTAAGACACTATTTTTCAATAGTGTACCTTATGTTATTCATTGATAAGAAAGTCAAATTTTCGACCTTTGGGGTAATCATTTCGACCTTTTTTTCTTGAGGTTGGTTTGTATTCGGATATGATTTCACTTTGTAAGTTTTAATATCATTCAACAAATTACCATTTGTTATGATTTCACCATCCAATAAAATTTCGGTTTTTAATTTGTTCTCTTTGAAGTATTCTAAATTCACATAATGAGTTAACCCTGTTTTGTCATCAATAGTAACACACTTTGAAACGTGTGTACGTCCACTCGGTTTTTGTGAAACAAAAGTACCTTGAATGTCTTCTTTATACATGTTATTATTAACACGATTTTCGTAGTCAAACCCTAAGATAAAACGGTTGTAAGTTATTTTTCTTACACGTCCGTAATAAGGGTTGTTTGTTTTGTTCATTCTGTATTCAGTGTTATAAACACAAAATACGAACTGTTGTTTAGAAACTGTCATTAAAATGTTTACCATTTCTGATACCGATACTGTTTTGTTAATTTTTGTTTTCATTTTCACAAAATTGTTAAATTGTTATTATTACTTGTTTTTGGAATTGTTTCGACAAAGATAGTATGTATTTTTCATATCTACAATAGGTAAACCGATAAATTACATATTATTAATAAACTTTAGCATTTTCGGGAAAGTTAAATTAGCATTTGCGTTAGCATATTTTAACAATGTTAAGGGCCCGTGTGTGAGTTTGTCGAGATAAAAAGTGTTAAACCATTTGGGGGTGATAAAAAAATGTTTCATGTTTGTGGTTTCATGTAGAACTCACAGAAGGCTCATTAACAATTGGCATCACAAACTTTAACATAATAAATTTTGCAGTATAACCTTATTGCCGTATCTTTGTCGAAACAATTTAAAAATATGCAATATGAGAACGCTAGACAAAATTATCACAAATGTATCAACAAAGTACGGAGCGCCAATGGGTCGTAATAACGTGGGTGAATTTCCTCATACGATTACTAGAGGTCGTAATAATCGTATATGTAAATGTGACCAGAAGACAGTCTTTGATTGTCGAGTACCGATGAACGGGGCTTATGACAGAGGAGGTGTTTATTGGGGTTTGGGTTCGGAATTGAGAGTAAAATATACAAAGGATTTAACATATATTGAGTTTTACCGAAAGTAGGATGATATGAATATGGAATTGACCCTCGTCTTAACAGTCGGGGGTTTTTCGTATGTTGATATGTTAAGGCCCGTGTGTGAGTTTGTCGAGATAAAAAAATGTTTCATGTTTGTGGTTTCATGTAGAACTCACAGAAGGCGCATTAACAATTGGTATTACAAACTTTAACATAATAAATTTTGCAGTATAACCTTATTGCCGTATCTTTGTCGAAACAATTAAAAATTATATCATTATGGATTCAAAAAAGATTTTAACAGTTATCGTATGTTTAATTTTGGTGATTAACATATCATTTCATACCTACAATGTATTTATTGGGTTATATAATGCCACGGCATTACAAGGTTTATCGGGTATTATATTGATAATTATGGGTGTTTTATTAACAATCATTGGTATTAGTAAGGTACACACGTTATTTGATTAAGTTATGGAAAAGAGAAGATTTAACATATTGTTATTTTTGGGGTGTTTAATACCTATGATTTTATTCATAATGTTGATGGCTTATTTAATGTTGTATTGTCAATATGATGGAATGAGAAAAGATGTTAGTATAATACTTTATTGGGTTATAACTGTGGTTTCCATACATTACGTTCAACTGTTTTACGAAAAAAAGAAAAGGGAATAAAAACGTGTTATATATTATTTAGGGAAGAGTGGAATTAGTACCACTCTTTTTTTATGTGGTATTACAAAGTGTTAAAATGCTGGTTGTGAGTTCAGCAGTCGTCCTGAGCTGGGAGACGACAGGCTTCGTCAGCTCACCCCGTGTGGCAACCAGAAGAAACTCACAGAAGGCGCATTAACATTTGGTATTACATTTTTTTAACATTAAATGCTTGTGCAATTGATATAATAGTATTATCTTTGTATAACAATTTAAAACTATATTATTATGTCAAAAATGTCAAGTGATGAATTAGTTAAATTCTTTGAAGAAGTAGGATTTAAGGTATTTTTGTTTGAGCAAGACAATGAACAATGTTCAGAGTTGGAAATGTGGACAGCTGGCGGTGTGGACATGATTATAGGTTTATTACCGTTTAAAAAAGTAGAATTTAAAAAATATGTTAATGAGTTTGATGTTGATGAGCAAATTGATTTACACAGACAAAGTAAAGAATATAAAGATAATTTCACTATTAGTGAAAGTCTAAAAGATTTCACCGATTTTCATAATAAATTAAAAGAAATAGTTAAGGTACTTTAATATAAGTTGTTTGCTCTTTGTTACTTTTCATTTAGTTTCAAAGTGTTTTGAGGGGTGGATTTAGGTTCGCCCCTTTTTTGTGTGGTTATATGAAATGTTAAAATGCTGGTTGTGAGTTTTATGCCTGGAAGGGTCTCGGAATTTTCTGACTGGATCTGAAGAGGGTCGCTAGAAGAAACTCATAACTGGGTCATTAACAATGTTAAAAGTGTTAAAATGCTTGTGCGGGTGATATAAAAGTATTATCTTTGTATAACAATTTAAAACAATAGTATTATGACAAGCGAAAATGTAAAAAAAATTGAGTCGTTATTGAAAGACGTTCTCAATGCACAAGAAACTTTGTTACAGCTTCGGGCTGGTGGTGTTAGCATTTTAATGAGCTGGGGAGCAAGAGATTATGTTAATTTTCAGGGTAAAGGTTTATTGTTCAAGGTATCAGGATTTAAGCACAAAGGTTATGTGTTAATCACATTAGACTATAACGATACATATACCGTGTATTTGTTAGATTATAAATGTGAGATTAAAGAAACATTAGAAATGGTTTACTGTGATGAGTTAACAGACCGAATTGACAGTTATGTAGAAAAGACTGACAATTACGAGGCAACTGTTAAAAAGGAATACGGCTGGAAATAAAGATGTAGTACACATTGGAGCGGTACAGTCTTTTCAACCCTCGGCTTAACAGTCGGGGGTTTTTTATATGGTATTACAAAGTGTTAAAACGCTGTTTGTGAGTTTCTGCTAGAATTTGCCTGGGAAGATTCTTGATTCACCAGGCTCGCGTCAGAAGAAACTCATAACTGGATCATTAACAATGTTAAAAATGTTAAAATGCTTGTGTAGTACATATAAATGTATTATCTTTGTGTAAACAATTTAAAAATAGGCAATATGAATCAAGTAGAATTTATTAAGGAAATTAAAGTACTTCTAAGTGATTTCACTTTTGATGTTACAAATATCGGTACTATACATGGTATTAAAAAAGAGGCAGAAAGACTTTTCAGAGAGGGTAACAGTAAAGATTTAGTACGTATATTAGGTGAACGAAAGATTTTCATTTCGGGACAAATGTATCCGAATACTGAAAGGGACTTCATTTATTGTATCATACATACAACAGCAAAAAGACGTGGTTATCGTTGTAAAAATTGGATATGTGATGAGTATAACAAAATTTTCACAAGTGGTAAAACTTATGTGGAATTGCTCGGAAATTTGTCAATACTTGTTAATAAAATAAACGGTTAAATTTATATTTGGTTTTTGATATAGTTCAGACAAAGAATTACCTACGTTGTGAAACGTGGGTTTTTCTGTATTACGATATGTTAAAACGCTGTTTGTGAGTTTTATGCCTGGAAGGGTCTCGGAATTTTCTGACTGGATCTGAAGAGGGTAGCTAGAAGAAACTCATAACTGGGTCATTAACAATGTTAAAAGTGTTAAAACACTTGTGTAGTATAAGTAAATGTATTATCTTTGTATAACAATTTAAAACAACACTATTATGACAACAATTAAAAAAGACAACATTCGTTTAGAAATTATTCAAGACGAAAATGCACAAAGTCCTCGCGATTTAGATTATACCGATGGCAACATAGTTAAAATGATATGTTTTCATTCAAGATATAATTTGGGCGATAAACATGATTATAATTTCCATGATAATAATAATTGGGAGGAAATGAAGGCGGATATTATCCGAAATGAAAAACCGATTGTGATTATGCCCTTATATTTATATGACCACTCGGGCATTACAATTTCAACAAGTTCTTTCAGTTGTAAATGGGATAGCGGGCAAGTTGGGTTCGCAATCATTACAAAGGAAATGATGAAAAAAACTTTCAACATTAAATACTGTACAAAAAAATGGTATGACAAGGCGGTTGAAAATTTAAACGCCGAAGTTGAAACATACGACCAATATCTTACTGGTGATGTGTACGGATTTGAAGTTTATGTTGATGATGAAATGACAGATAGTTGCTGGGGTTTTTATGGCGATAACATTTGGAAAAATGGTATGTCAGACAACATTGACAAAGATATTATAGAAAAATTAAAAATAGAACTTGAATCAGCGTTCGGGATAGGGCTACGTTAGTCCGAATTTTCTCCTTTGGATATTATGTAAGACAATTTGAAACGAAAGTTTAAAAATTGCGGTAATCGTTGAATTAGGAAATTGGTACTTGTATATATTTGTGTGAGTTTCATTGAACGGTTTGTCCATAGTTAAATTGTTAAATTAAGAGTTCCCTGCGTTGTGAAACGCGGGGTTTTCTGTATTACGATATGTTAAAACGCTGTCTGTGAGTTTAGTAGGAATACTGGAAGAATACTGGAAGAATACTGGAAGAATACTGGAAGAATACTGGAAGAATACTGGAAGAATACTGGAAGGTATTACAAACTCATAACAGGCTCATTAACAATGTTAAAAGTGTTAAAATGCTTGTGCAATTGGTATTAATGTATTATCTTTGTATCAGAATTAAAACAATAAATAAAATTTACAATTATGGAAACAAAAGAAGTAAAAAAATTCCCTCGTTCATTTCGTTCATCTTCGGCAGCTTATCGCGCAGTTCGTCAATACGAAGAAAAATACTTGAATAGTGCCGCATCTGGTTTAGTGATGACAAAAATCGGTGATAAAAATTACCTTATGTCGTTACCCGTCAAAATGTCTGTAACCGAATTTAACGAAAAGCATCCAAACGTTTCGTACCCGCTCACATCGTATCGTTATTTCCCCGATGGAGTAAAAGGGGCTGGATATTACGAATTGAAAACTGGCGACCGCAGACGGCCAAACAGCCTGTTTATGTCAATGGATGAGGTTTATACCGATTTTATTTCGGATAAATGTAAATAACCTATCAGGTGGATTTAAAAAGAGGGGATTTATTTCCCCTTTTTTTATTTCTTGATATGTTAAAACGCTGGTTGTGAGTTTTATACCTGGAAGGTTCTCGGAATTTTCTGACTGGATCTGAAGAGGGTAGCTAGAAGAAACTCACACCTGGAACTTTAACAATGTTAAAAATGTTAATATGCTTGTTTATTCAATATAATAGTATTATCTTTGTAGAAACAATTAAAAACAATAGTATTATGTCAATCTTAGTAGGAATTAAAGTAGAAAAGATACAAGTCAGCCCAAGTTATGGTTCTGAGGGTTTTGGCGGTGGTTATTCAGGTACATTTAATAATGTTGATGTAATTAAAGAGGGGACACATGAGGAACTAGAATTGTATGTTAAAGAGAAACGTGATGATGTGGTTAAAGGTATTGAACTTTTTAAAACAATAGATAATGATTTACTTGAGTTTAACGAAATGACAGAGGAAGAATTTTACAAAATTCAATCAAAGGCACGTAAATTAGTGCAGTTTCGTGAATATAAAAAATTATTAATTTTGGAGGGTAAAATTGTTTAACACAATAACATTTGTATTTATCAAATAAATGTATTATCTTTGTATCATAAATTAAAACATAAAAAAATGGAAAAAAGTATTTTACATAAAATTATCATATTAATTGCAGTTTTGCCCGTATTACTATTGATGGAATTTTTATATATCAATGGTGTGTTATCGCTAGTTAGTACGGCATCAGATATTGCGGTATTAGTGGGTGTTATTGGTATCAGTGGTTTTATTATTGGGAATTATTTTTTAATCAATTATATAATAAAAATTTTTAAAACAAAATGAAAAACGTGATTTTATTTTTATTGGTTGCTGTAGCAACTATGAGTTTTACTTCATGTACAAAACGTATTGGTGGTGGGTACGAGGGTATTTTAGTGAAACAGTACGGTTCTGATAAGGGTGTTCAAATGGCATCATTAGTTACTGGCCGTGTGTGGTATAATCCGTGGACCGAGGATGTTGAGGAATTTCCTATATTTTATCAGACAGCCGATTATGAAGCATTTAGTGTGAATGCCAAAGATGGTAGTGTATTCTATGTTGACCCGATGTTAAATTTTCGTGTTAAAGCAGGTAAAAGTCCCGAAATTTTCATAAAGTATCGAAAGGATATTGAGGAACTTAGACAAACTATTTTATTAACTTATGTTAAGGATGTGTTTAAAAATGTGTTTAACGAATATACGACTGATGATATTTTATCCAAACGTGTTGAATTTGATAAAAAAGTTACGGTTATATTAACTAAAGAATTGGAAAAGGAGGGTTTTGAAATTGGACCTCTAACATTCGGTTTGAGATATCCCGCCAGTGTGACTAAAGGTATTGAAGCTAAGAATAACGCGGTACAACTTGCACAACAAAAAGAGAATGAACTTCGTAGCACAAGAGCCGATGCCGAGATTGCTGTAACCAAAGCCCGAGGTGAGGCTGAAGCCAATAAAATTAAACAACAAACATTGACACCATTAATCATACAACAAATGTTTATTGAAAAATGGGATGGACATTCTCCTTTATACGGTAACTCACCATCGTTTATGAAATCCGTAAACTAAAATTATAACAAATTGAAAACCCAGTCAGAAATGATTGGGTTTTTTTATGGCGTGATATGTTAAAACGCTGGGTGCGAGTTTTAGTTCAGGGAAGGATCGTGGACACCATTCCGATCTGAAGTATCCGTCTTCAGGAAAAACTCATAACTGGATAATTAACAATGTTAAAAATGTTAAAACACTTGTATATGTGATATAATAGTATTATCTTTGTATAAACAATTAAAAGAATGATATTATGACAAGAGAAGATGCAAAAAAAATTATTAGTTCACTTGAGGAGGGAATTGATAAAGATGTTAGATTAGGATTATCAACCAGATGTGTTTGTAAAATCAAAGAAAATCGTTATGAGATACAAGATTTTACTGATGGTTGGAGTACAGCAACTGTTACTGAAGCGGTATTAGAAGATGTATTGTGTGGTATTATTGAATTAATATCATTAAAATGGAGGTAATTATGGCAGTAGAAACATTGATTTTACAAAGGTAAACAATGATACTTGGACAAAGGATGAAATTCCTTATCCGAATGTAACCTCTTATACTAAATTGTTTAAAAAAGGTACATTAATAAAATAA
Source organism: Bacteroidota bacterium (assembly GCA_020047935.1). Lineage (GTDB taxonomy): Bacteria > Bacteroidota > Bacteroidia > Bacteroidales > JAIFNC01 > JAIFNC01. The sequence goes on along the minus strand of JAIFNC010000057.1, from coordinate 36,745 downwards.
CAAACATTAACATAAAATGTTTGTGTATATCAAATAAAAGTATTATCTTTGTATCAACAAATCAGAATAAGGAAGTTATGGTGTAATAGGTTAGCCGATGGTCGGTTGGACACAGCACATATTCTGATTCTAAGAAAATTATTATGACACTAAAAACTATAAACAAAACGTTTAAAACACTTGAGATTAATGTACATTATTCTTTAGTTGAATTGATTGAAATACTTAATCAAATATCAAAATAATGGAAAGAGAAAAACATGAGCTTGTCGATGCAGTCATTGAACAACTTAAAAAAGATTTTGAACAAGATGATTATACAGTACTTGAGGAACTGTTATATCATTTACCAAACGAAAGATTAATTTTCGGTTTACCAGAAGAGGACTGGGTTAAATTCAAATAATATGATAGAAGAAGAAGATGTTTTATACGTTGCTAATCGCATTGGTATAACCGATTTAACTGAGTCGGAAATTAATCAGATAATGGAAGAACATGATGCACGTCAAACTGATGACCCTAGTGCTACATGGGATTTAGTAGTAGAAAATCAAATATACGATATTCGTTAATAAATTGTTGTTTTAATTGTTTGGTGAAACTTCCAGTCAGAAATGGCTGGGGGTTTCTTTTTTTTATTCCATGATATGTTAAAATGCGGGTTGTGAGTTTATCCCTGTGGCCCGCCAGGCGCACGCCAGAAGAAACTCACAGCTGGAACATTAACATATGATATTATGTTATTTTAACACAAAAAACTTTGTTATATCAATACATTTTATTATCTTTGTATGTAACATTTAAAACAATACAGTATGAAAAGGAAACGTAGTTTAATCCGCACCGCATGGTTAATGTGGGTGAGATATCTGAGATGGCGTAATAATCCGAAAAATACGTTAATCGTTACTTATATGGATATGCATAATAAAATAAATATTATATAATGCCACAAATTACTTATAATCGTTTCTGGTGTAATCAATGTCAAGATTATACTTTACATAATACTGGCGAAGATGGTGCTTGCCGTACTTGCGGCACAGTTACTAAAGAATATCTTTTATCTGATGTTCCAATTGAAAAACAAGAGGAACAAAGGGCACGTTATAATAAACAAAAAGAAGATTCAATGTACAGCATTCTTGCAGGCATAAGACGCAATCCCCTTGAGGATATGTTTCGTGATGTCGGTTCTGATATTGTTATCAATGAAACTGATGCAGGTCAAATTGAAATTGATAATGATTGGAGAAAACGTATGGATGAAAAACGTGAAGAGTTAAAAAAAGAGTATGAAAAGTTTCGTCATACAGGACGTAATGAAAAATGCCCTTGTGGGAAAACTGATGAAAATGGTAAACCATTGAAATATAAATATTGTTGCATAGATAAATTTAATTTTGTATGAAAATAACTGAAATAATGTCAACTAAGGTTGACGAATTAAAAAAAGAAATTATTGATACCATTGACTATTTGTTAATTACTAAAGGTGCTGAGGAAATTGAAATCCAGATATTTGATAGTTTTTTTATGTCTGATGATTATTTGGTTTACAAATATAATCGTATTACTAAAAGTATTACATTTATTGGTACTGAACCGTTTTAATATCTTTGAAAGTGGTGTTAATGAACTTATGGAATTATTAAAGGAAGTTGAAGAGGAACTTTACGAAATAACTAAATGATATGGGTGTTATAATTGTATTACTGATAATCATAGTTTTGATTGGTAGATTTTCTAAATTCAGACGTAATAATGGTTTTAATCGTATATTAAAAAAAGAATTTAGAAATTTTAACAAAAAAGATTTGTATAATTAAAAATAATGTTGTATTATCAAATCGGTAGATGAAAGTAACCGTTAATGAGGTTTACCTTTTCCGATTGGTATACATTAGATATGACCTCCGCTGTCACTCGTCCGCCGTTAGAACATTTTCGGCTCGTTTGCGGGTTATGACCAAACCGTTGTGGGAATAGTATCCTCCGTTATTCTAGAAAAATGTAGTAGAATCCCCCCGACATTATGAACGAACCTCCGCTGATTACTCAGCGGAGGTTCAATTTTTTTATACCTTGATATGTTAAAATGCTGGTTGTGAGTTTATACCTGTGGCCCGCCTGGAAGACTCTCGGAAATTTCTTTCTGGATCTGAAGAGGGTAGCTAGAAGAAACTCATAACTGGGTCATTAACAATGTTAAAAGTGTTAAAATGCTTGTGCGGGTGATATAAAAGTATTATCTTTGTATAAACAATTAAAAATTATTTAGTATGAAAAACATTATTATTAAATTCCTTTATTGGTTATTCTCACCTATCAGGTTTATAATAACCCACAAGCGTAAAACGTGTTTCTGGGGTCATGACTGGGGTAGATGGAAACAAGAAGAACGAACAATGATAAGAACTGTTTATAAAACAGGAGAACGATTTGAATACAATCAAATGTATCAATATCGTTATTGTAAACGATGTAACAAGTACGAAGAAGAAGTAATATTATGAAATATAAACAATGTAAGGGATGTGTTAACGATGTTGACGACCCTCAAATGTGTAGATTTTGTAAGAATGGATACAGACAAGTTCTAGGACAATAAGTTAAACCCTCGGCATAACAGTCGGGGGTTTTCTGTATATGTATATGTTAAAATGCTGGTTGTGAGTTTTATGCCTGGAAGGATCTCGGAATTTTCTGACTGGATCTGAAGAGGGTAGCTAGAAGAAACTCACAGCTGGCACATTAACAATGTTAAAAGTGTTAAAACGCTTGTGTAGTATAAGTAAATGTATTATCTTTGTATAAAATAATTCAGTATGACAAACAACGGAATTGAACAACAAAAAGTTTTAAAAGCATTAGCACGTGAAATTAAGTTTGAAAGTGTTATGTTCGCAGACGAGTTCAAACACTCAACCCGCGAACCGTTAAGGTTTATACTTTGGTTATGGGAATTAACATTGTGGCTAAATGAAAAGGTAAATAATGAATCCTTTAAAGGCATTACGATTTATGAAGACGACGTTGTAAATTATTTGATAACTAATATAGAACACTACCAAAACATTGGTATATTACCAAAAAAAGAAAAGAAATGATAAAAATGAATGCACCAGCGCCAGTAAAAATTCCCGTAAAGACACCGACTAAAAAACCTAGTAGGTCAAACCCATATCAACCAGGCCCTGGTATTAACCCAGCACCTAAAGCAAAATTATTGATGTAGGTAAGTAATAGTATTACAACGAAAACTTCACAGTTTATTCGGTGGGGTTTTTGTTGCGCGTAATACTACCAAAACCTATCGAAATAAAAATACCCTAGAAGACACGGGTAAAACTCACACCTGGAACTTTAACATTGTTAAAAATGTTAATATGCTTGTATATGTGATACAAATGTTTTATCTTTGTATAAACAATTAAAAATAATAGTATTATGACAACAACAATCAAAGTTTTAGATTTTTTGAATACTTTTGGCGTTCCTGTTGAAGAGAATGAAAGTAGTGCTTATGTAGATTTAATGATGGATAATCATAAATGTATTGAATTTGAAGAAAAACAGTATTATATACCAGAAAATTGCATCGGTTACAGTTCGGATGATTTTGATATATATGATTTATTAGTTGAAAATTATTTGATTTAAGAAACATTAACTATAACACTATTGTATAATTCATATAATAGTGTTATCTTTGTATAAACAAATAAAAACAGTTATGAAAAAGAAAAATTACATTATCGTTACGGCGATGAACATTTGGGTTTCAACAAAAGTACCGCCAAGAATTTCATGGTGCGTAATTTTTTAACATAACCATTTCGTTTTAATGATGAACAAACATTAACACAAATTATTTGGTGGTATAAAATAAAAGAATTATCTTTGTATTGTAATTAAAAATGAATTTAAACATTTAAAAAATTAAAACGATGCCAAATTGGACTTTTAATAAAATTGTTATTACAGGTAAAAAAGAAAAAACCAGAGAGTTTTTAAGATTCGGAATTAAAAACCCCGAATATGTGTTACCTGAGAAAACAGTCGATATTGAGACTGACACTGATAATTTACCTCAAGATAAGAAATTATCAATCGAGGTGTATTATCCAAAACCTGACATTATCAAAGCTGCTGATACCACAAACCACCCAGAAGATTTCCCCGAGATTGCAGTACAGCAATTAAAAGAATTTGGTGTTGTCGGTTGGTATGATTGGTGTTCCACTTACTGGGGTACGAAATGGAGTGCCGATTTTTATGATATTCAATATGTTGAAAGTGATGCGCATGGTGAAATTAAATTCTATATGACCACAGCATGGACGCCACCTATTACTTGGTTGATGTATGTACAAGAGAAATTTCCCGAATTGAGTTTTGTTATGGAATACAGCGAACCTGGCTGTTGTTTTTGTGGAATTGCAAGTACTGTCAGAGACAATGATGGTACTCCCGAAATTTGTAATATGGAATTGGATTGGGATGAACAACAAGCAAAATATGCAGAAGAATGTGATGACGAGGATGAACCATTCGACCAAAACAGTACAATAGAATAATTAAGAGGGGATTTATTTCCCCTTTTTTTGTGCGGTAAAATGAAATGTTAAAATGCTGGTTGTGAGTTTCAAACCTTCCCGTCGCCAGGATACTTCAGGAAGAAACTCATAACTGGGACTTTAACAATGTTAAAAATGTTAAAATGCTTGTGTATGTTATAGAAAAGTATTATCTTTGTATGTAACAAATTAAAACAATACGACAATGGTATTAAAACATTTATTATTTAGTCAAAACAGTGAAACTGTTATTGAGTGGTTTGAAAAGTTTGATAGAGGTGCAATTAAAGCATCTATATTAAAACATTTATTGCATAATCCTACTGATGTTTTGGAGCACTGCAAAGAATTTTCTAAAAGTGATTTAAAAAAATATGCAGGTTATGATATTTTGGATTTTTATAAACTTAACTCTAAAGGTGAAGTATGTAAAATTATTACTAGAGGTAACAAAGAGTATTTACTTAAAATAAAAATTTAACGTTATGGCAAAGAATTTATTTACAGACGAAGACATGCGTAACGCATTTCTTGCTGGCGAACGTTTTGAAAAAAACTGCATTGATATGGATATGGATGAGGTTGATGAAATAACCGAACCAGATTTTGGCGATTGGATGAAACAAGAATATAATCTAAAAGTAGAATAATATGAGCCACGAAATTATTTATTACAAACAATTTATCAAAGTGAATGAAGACAATTTTGTTCCAATGATATTATCTGGCAGTAATAATTGCACCGTATTTGTAAATGGACGCGAAAGACGTTCGCGTGATTGGTTTCCGTATTACTATATGACTAATGGTAAACTTTATGGCACGTTAAACGAAATGCTTAACGTTGCGGAATACATGAATACCCAAAACAAAACACGTTATCTAAATGATGATGGCACTAGCAATTATACTGATGACCAATTTGGCAGTTATATCGGTTTAAAGTTTATGAGCAATTTTGGTAGTTATAAAGAATTTACGAATTTTTTCAAAAATGGGTGTAAACGTGCTAAAACAGTTGAAGAGTTAACTAACTTAGGTATTACAGTTTGTGTGAATAATAGTTATATTAGTTATGATAGTAATATCGAAAGAAAAATGATTAATGTTACTACCACTGATGATTTATTCAATGCAATTGATGAGATAACCGAATTTTATAAACACACTGATATAAAATCGACAATAAGTTTAGGTTATAATACTGATTATGTTTCTAGTAAACTTAAAGGTGATAAATTCACTAATGCGGTTAAACGATATAATCAACGTAATGAAAAAATTAAGTTACTTAACGATACTAAAGAATCATTTCAAATTAAATTATCTAATGGTGGTTATTTGGTTAAATTAACTAAAACTGGGTACAAATATGTTATGTATGGCGGATACCCTGGTAAACAGTTTTTGACAGAAAAAGAAGGTAATACTTATATTAAAAAACTACAAAAACGCAGATTAGAATGTACATTAACTAAAATAACTAAAGAATAATATGCAAGTAATAAATGTAATACGATTTAAGGCTGGATCACTTGATGAGGTTAAATCATTCATATTTAAAATATCTGACACCAACGAAAAAGATACTGCAGTTTTAAAATCTGAAAAGTATTTTATTGACAGCATAAAAAATTGTGTTGGGTATGACGAGGAAGACATAAATAATTATCTTGATGATGGTTATTTTATTGACACGACTAATCAATTAGAGTTTTTTTTAAACTGGTCGACATAAATAATTTGGTAGTGTAATACCCACTGGCTTTTCGCTGGTGGGTTTTTTTTGCTCGGGGGATACATTTTCGACGGGAAGGTTATGAACTCACGCCTGGAACTTTAACATTGTTAAAAGTGTTAAAACGCTTGTGTGCATCACATAAAAGTATTATCTTTGTATCATATAAAAACAACAAATAAAACTTATTATTATGGGACAGTATTTTAATGCAGGAGTTAAAGAACTCAATGAGTGTGTAAATCCACATGAATATGGTAATGGAGCAAAATTAATGGAAACAGGTTGGATTGGTAACAACTATGTAAATTTAGTAGAAAAACTTATCGCCAAAGGTGGCGCATGGTTTGGTCAATCATTAACTTGGGGCGGCGATTATGCCGAAGAGGGTGATGTAAACCCAGAAACTTATGAGTCTAATAAAATCGAGCCAGAAGAAACTGAAAATCATTATTTCCGATTCCTTATTAACGAAACCAAAAAATCGTTTGTTGATTTGGACAAAGTGCCAATTACTGATACATGGGTAAACCCAAACGATGCTACGGATACTTATGATTACCGTATACACCCGCTACCTTTGCTAACATGCAACTCAAACTCTCGTGGCGGTGGTGATTATTATGGTGATGATGCAAATGGTTTGGTCGGTTCTTGGGCTGGCGAAGTGATTACCGTATCTGATGACCAACCCAGTAATGAGCACACCGAATTGGTTTTTGATTTGGTAGAAAAATAACAGGCCACAAAAGATACTACCGTAAAAGGGAACAGTGAACCGTATCGCCGTGGATTAAACCTCAGTCAGTAATGATTGGGGTTTTCTTATATATCCAATTGTTAAAAAGCCTGCTGTGAGTTTTTCGCAGGAAGGATCGTGGACACTAATCCGATCTGAAGACGATCCTGCAGGTAAAAAATCATACCTGGCTCTTTAACATTGCACTTTAACAATCTTTAACATAAAATGTTTTGTAGAATAGTTTAAAAGTATTATCTTTGTATAAACAATTAAAAATAAAACAGTATGAAACATTCTATTATTATTCCAGTAGGCACAGACGAATTTACTTGTAAATCTTTTTATGATTTAGACTCATCATGTGGCGGCATTGAAATTTATCTTAATGAAATCTATGTTGGTGAAATGATAGGCATTGACTTGCCTGATGCCGATGACAAAGATGAGGTAACTAAATTTTCAAATGAAGTTGATAAATTTATTGAAACTACTTATTATGGAATTAAAAACGATTAACTAACTTTAACGATAATACTATTGTATAATTCATATAATAGTATTATCTTTGTACCATATAAAAACAACTAAAAACAATTTACTATTATGTTATTATTAAACAAAGATGAGTTATCAAAATTAACCTACAAAGGTTTAACCAAAGCGAAAAAAGAGTTGGGCGTGGCATACTTAGGAAATGTAGCCCACAGTTCAAAGTTTATGCATAGTTATGTACATGGTGTTGCTACCTATTCTATTTATTTGGCTAGTTCTGATTTAAGCGGTTTTAAAGCATGTGTCAATGATAAACATTGTCGCGAGCATTGTTTATTTGGTAGTGGTCGTGCCAGAATGGAAATTGGCGCAGGTAAAAGTACATTAATAAATTCACGCATTAAAAAAACACAATTGTTTTTTGTGAATAAAACCTACTTCATGCAAATGATGATTGCCGAAATTAAAATGCATAGGTTACAAGCGGAACTGGACGGACTTGAATTTTCTGTTAGAATTAATGCAACTTCTGATATTAGTATGGAGGATTTTGTACATAACGGAAAAAACATTTTAGAATTATTCCCAGATGTGCAATTTTATGATTACACAAAGGTTTTTAATCGGTTGGAACTTTCAAAAAAGTATACCAACTATGATATAACATACAGTTATAACGGTTACAATTGGAAACTATGTGAACAAGCATTGAAAAATGGTTTTAGAGTGGCGGCGGTTTTCGAAAAACTGTTACCAAAAATGTATCACGGGTTTGAAGTTATTAACGGTGATTTGTATGACGCACGTTACCTCGACAAAAAAAATGTTATTGTTGGACTGAAATTCAAAATGACGGCATCAAGTGTGAAAAATAATAAATACACTATTCCTGAAACGCCCTTTGTTATTAAGCATAACGACATTAATAACGTGTTTTAATATGGAAAAATACAATAAACTGGGACAACCCATTAAAGACCTCGCCACTTTTGGCGAGGTTTTAAAACAAAATGAAACGTTTAATAAACTTACTGGGCCTGATTGGGTTGGCATTTGTGATACATTCAATATGTTATCAATGATTAATAACGTTCCTGACATTGCATGGAAACATTATAATTTAATTCAAGTTACTAATAAAAGAAATTATTATCAACTGGTTAAAGATTGGATCGACCATAATCATGCGGGTGTTATTAATATGGATTATAAACCTAGTTATGCATTAGCACATTGGGTTGTTAAAAAATGTGATAAAGTTAGAAATAATTAGGTAGTATCAAATAAATGTGTTATCTTTGTATCATATAAAAACAACTAATAAAAAATTATTATCATGGGTACAAGAGGCATAACAATGGTTATTTTAGGTGGCAATCCAGTCGTTGCACAGTATGGACAATGGGATCATTACCCAAGTGGCAACGGTGTAGTTACTTTGGAATTTCTTCACAAAGGAATTCTAGAAAAATTAAGGGAAAAATTGAAGGTGTGTCATTTTATTACTCCAGAAGAAGAAACAGGTATTACAGAATTTTTAAAATCAATCGGATGTGAGAATGGTTGGATGAATGACAAACAAACCAAACAGTATAACGAAAAATACCCATACTTAACCCGTGGCCACGGCAGCGACATTTTGAATGTAATTGCAGAATCAGAAGATCAAAATATCATGTTACACGACAGTCGTGATTTTGTACATGACAGTTTATTTTGTGAATATGGTTATGTTATTGACCTGGATAAAAACACTTTTGAAGTGTATGAAGGGTTTAATAAATCACCAATGGAAGAAACTGAACGGTTTTATAAACCTAAAGGTGATACCGAATATGCATCAATACGATTAATGAAATCGTATGACCTTGACAACTTGCCGACAGTAGAAGAATTTCTTGCAGATCTCGAGCCAGAAGAAAAATAGTTTTAGTTGTTTTATATGTTGCCTGGAAATCCTCAGTCAGAAATGGTTGGGGGTTTCTTTTTTTGTAATACCAATATGTTAAAATTCTGGGTGTGAGTTTCTTCTAGTTAATCCTGGCGACGGGGTACATAAAACTCATAACTGGATCTTTAACATTGTTAAAAAAGTTAATTTACTTGTACATGTCATATCAATATATTATCTTTGTATCATAATTAAAACAGAATAAAAACAACTAAAAAAAATTATTATCATGGGGTATCACACTAATTTCGATGGGTCCATTACAATCAGCAGACCTTTAACAGAAAAGGAAAGAGATTATATTAATCTTATTTCAAACACTCGCAGAATGAAACGCGATGTTACTAAATTGATGGAATTGTACAAAGGTGAACATGGCAATCCTTTTGCTACTGACACCACGCCAGAAGCAATTTACGGACGCGATGGCGAGTATTTCGCTAAAGATGACGGACAGTCAGGGCAAAGTAAAGATGATTCTATAATCGACTACAATACACCTCCAGGACAATTGGGGTATGATGATAAATCATTTGACGATTTTAATGGCCGTTGGAATGAAATGCAACGTCGCATTGCTGATGGTGAATGTCAACCTGGTTTATGGTGTGCATGGATTATCAGTGATGATGGCGCCGTTCTAGAATGGGATGGTGGTGAAAAATTCTATGAATATGTGGCTTGGTTAAAGTACTACATTAATAACTTCTTTTCAAAATGGGGCGTAATGTTGAACGGCGAAATCACTTGGGTGGGCGAGGATATATCTGACTTGGGTAAAATCGTTGTTACTGATAATGTAGTTGAAGTGAAAACAGGCTCTATTACTTACGAGTAATAAGCATAAAAAAACCTAGTTAGAAATGACTAGGTTTTTTTATTATATACGATTGTTAAAAATCCAGGTGTGAGTTTATATTATGTGTCCACGTAATAGTTTTATCTACCAATTATTTTAACTACATTTAACTATAATAATTTTGTAGATTAAATTAAATGTCTTATCTTTGTATTGTAATTAAAACAGTATAAACATATAAATTATTTATTATGACAGCACAAGAAATGTTGGAAACAACAAAGTTAGACTGGACAGTTAGAAAAGAAGAAATGGTAACAAAATCTGGAATTATTATACCAGATAAAGTTGCTATTGTACGTGATGACACAAATAGTGTGTTATCTGTTATGGGTGATGGTTACGAAATGTTTCAAAATCATCAACTTATGGATTTACTTTATCAAATTTCACAAAGTACTGGTTTACAGTTACACAAATCTGGGTTATTTGACGATGGAAATCTTGTTTATATGCAATTGAAATCGGATGATTTAAAATTGGGTAATGACCGCGTTGAGGGATTTATCACAGGTATCAATTCATTCAATGGTGCAACATCCTTAGCCTTTGGTAATTCAAGTGTTACTATAAGCTGTACCAATACGTTTTTTAAAGCTTTCAGAAGTGTTGATAGTAAAATACGGCACACAGCAGGTTTACAAATTCGTGTTGATGAAATTCTTAGAAACATTGACAAATTATTATTGGAGGAAAAACAAGATTTTGACAAAATTAAACGTATGTCAGAAACACCGATGACGCCAGTTATGATTGATTTGGTTAAAAACCTTTTATTCCAATTGGACAATACCGACCGTGCAATGACACTTGATGATTTATCAACTCGTAAACAAAATCAAATTGCACGATTTGATATGGATATGGATATTGAATTGAAAAGTAAATCTGAAACCGCATGGGGCGTATTTTCTTCAGCAACAAGATATACAACCCACTCAGCGAGTAAGAATGAAATTAAAAATCAACAGAATAAAATGGTTGGTAAAACTGGGGTAATTGAACGACAATTATTCAACGAAATTTATCAAATGTGTTAAAATATAAAATTGGGGGAAGTTGTATTACTTCACCCAATTTATGTTATGCCTTTTAACATTGTTAAATATGTTAATTTACTTGTACAATCAAAATAAAAGTATTATCTTTGTGTATTGAATTAAAACAGTATAAACAATTAAAATTAATTAGTTATGAGTCATTTTGTGGTTTTAGTGATTGGCAATGATGTGGAAACACAATTAGAAAAGTATGATGAGAGTATAGACGTTCCCGAATATAAACGGGGTGAAGTATCAGAAGAAGAGAAAAACCGTATTCTGGATTATTACCAAAGGAATAAAAACTTTGTCGGCACGTTTGAAGAATGTTATGAAAAGTACGGTAACGACTGGAATGGTAATAATTATCGAAAAGATGAAAACGGTGATTGGTCCGAGTTTTCAACTTATAATCCTGACAGTAAATGGGATTGGTATATCATTGGTGGTCGTTGGTCTGGATTTTTCAAATTAAAACCTGGCGTAATACCAAAACTGGGAGAATCTGGCGTTTTCAAAAATCAGCCAGAAGTTGGCCATGGCGATGTTGCATTGAAAAAAGATATTGATTTTGAAGGTATGAGAAATGATGCTGGTGTTAAAGCTGGCGAGAGTTATGATGAAATCATATCAATCATTGGTGAACTACCTATTAGTGAATCATGGGAAGTTATCCGTGAACGCATTGTGGATATTGACAAAACACGTGATTTTTATCATAATCAACCAAGAAATGCGGCATTAAAAAAGGCTCAAAAACATTGGGTTTCACCTGATGATTTTAATTGTTCTCGCGAAGAATTTATTGATAAATTCAGAAATGGTGCAATATCCGCCTACTCTATTGTTAAAGATGGCGTGTGGTTTCAAAAAGGCGACATGGGTTGGTGGGGTGTATCATCAAATGAAATATCAGATGATGAATGGAATAAAAAACTATCTGAACTGATTGATAGTGTATCGGATGATACTGTAATCACAATGGTTGATGCGCATATTTAATATCAGTTAAAAAACCCACTTTAAAACGGTGGGTTTTTTTATGCTGTCAAATGTTAAATAGCCACAGGTGATCCGACGGGAAGGTTATGAACTCACACCTGGAACTTTAACATTGTTAAATATGTTAATTTACTTGTACGTATCACATAAAAGTATTATCTTCGTATCATAATAGAAAATAATATAAACAATAAAAAATTATTCATTATGAGATTATTTCAATTATTTGACAGCGAAGGTTGTTTAACTGGGTTATTCAACGTTACTATTTCAGAAGATAAGTTCAGCAATGATGATGTTGAACAAGTATTAAAAGATGTTCAGGATTTAATTGATGGCCAGGATGAAGACGCGGTTGACCATTTGTTGGATATTAGTTGTATTGAACGAGTGTTTGTAACTGAAGTGTATTGCTAAAATTAAATTATTATGGGAAGAAATAATGTAATTCTTAGTTCAGTTTTCAATAACATTATTGAAAACAATGAAATTGAAAAATTTCGTGGTATTGATAAAACTCAGGGAATTAATTTAACCCATGAGTTAAAAGAAATGTTAACACTATATAATGACATTCTTAATCCTTTAATGGATTTTATTAAAGATTTGTCAAAGTTGGAGGAACTAATTATTCAACTACGTTCACGCGAATGTATTGATGATGAAATCAAAATCACTATTCAACGCGAATATATATATGTTCGTTCCACTTTTGTAAGGAATGGTAAAGAAACCAAAGATTTAAGATGTATCGTGGGAAAAACAGATGTACATGGTACAGATGTGGATACAATAGAAAAAAATGTGTCATTTATGAAAATAGCCAAACAAGCTTTGTATGATACGATGACAACCGAAATTAATAGAACTATTAAAAATCTAAAAATATTAGAGCCAGTTTATTAAGTTTCTTTTTACATCACGATTGATGTAAGATCATAACGGTTGAAGATTGGTATAATGATTTAACATTAACAATTCTTCTTCCGTTGTTGCACTTGATTGAGGTATTACGTGTTAATGATCTTTAACTAAAAAGATTTGGCGGATTGAAAAATTCACCTTATCTTTGTATAAAAATTAATCGTATGACATCATCAGAAATTATTGCCGAATTTATGCATTATTCTCAATTAGGTAATGTTAATTTATCTAACATTTGTAATTCTGAAAAAGAGTGTTTCTTGAATGGTGCTATGTATCATTGTTCGTGGGATTGGTTAATTCCAGTGTTGAAAAAAATCGATGAACTATTATATGCGTCATACGTTGATGATACCGTTCAGGATTTCTTTATCAAATGGTCCGAAACAAATCACGAAGCGATTGAATATACAAACAATCATTTGATGACTTGCACCGATATTAATGAAGTGTATAATGATGTGATTGATTTTATTATCTTTTATAACAAATATACTAATGAAAACTAAAGTTTTTATTAAACTTCTATTTTAAATTATAAAAAATTCAAATGAAAAAATTACCATTTTATATCCTTTGTTTTGTAACAGGTTTTTTCGGCACAGCACTTTTAGTTGATCAAAATAATAAAGTACTTCTATATGCGAAAGCAATGTTTAGTTGTTTATTATTGCTTTCGTATTACTAATAATAAATAAACTTCAAGATGAATAACGTATTAAGTTTATGTGATGGTATATCCATTGCTCAAAAAAGTCTTAGTGACCTTGGTATCCATTATGATAACTATTACGCAAGTGAAATTGAACCCGCGGCTATTAAAGTTACTCAACATCATTTCCCTAACACCAATCAACTTGGTGATGTAAGACATATCAACGGGAAACTATTGAATGATATTAAACTAATTTGTGGCGGAACACCTTGTACTGACTTCTCATTCATGGGCAAAAAGAAAGGAATGGTCACTACCGAAAATGTTGAAATTACAAATCTAAACCAATATCTTAAATTAAAATCTGAAGGTTTTGAATTCGTTGGCGAAAGTTTCTTATTCTGGGAATTCATTCGATTATGGAAAGAAACTAATACTAAATATTTTTTCCTTGAAAATGTTCGTATGACTAAACAATGGGAAAATGTGATTACTAATACACTAGGTGTTAAACCTATATTTATTAATAGCAATAAAGTTTCGGCACAAAATCGTGAAAGATTATACTGGACAAATATCCCTTGTAATACCAATATCGAAGATAAAGGTATTATGCTTTCAGATGTAATACCAAACGCAATTGCTGGCGCTGGCAAACGAGGACGTAAATTAAATGGTGATAATCATTATTCTTATCCTATGTCTGTCAGAAAAGATGGTAAAGCGAATTGTCTTGTTACTGCAATTTCTAATACTGGTTTTTATTTCACAAAGGATGGACAATATTTACCATTAACAGTTGAAGAAATGGAAGTATTACAGACAATTGATAAAGGATATACAAACATTGGTAATATCAGCAACAATAAACGAGTATCACTTATTGGTAACTCATGGACCAAAGAAGTTATTAAACACCTATTCGCAGGTCTCAAAACTAAAAAAAATAAATACGAATTATTCTTCCGTTAATACACGTATCACAATGGACTTAATCACATACAATACAAAACTTAAAGAAATTGAAAAGACTTATAATGACAGTAAACTAGAACTGTTAATACAATATACCAAGGAAAATAACCCTTATAAAATTGGGGATGTTATCACTGACCATATCGGCTCTATTCAAATTGAAAGTTACCAAGGTATTTAATGACAACGCATCTGAAATGGTATATTTTGGCGTTGAATTGAAAAAAGATGGAACACCAAAGAAAAATGGTGATAAAAGAGATGTATTTCAATCTAACATAATTAAATAATATGGGAGTCAGAATAATTTTAAGGGATAATATCCAAATCACGGATGAAACATTAACCCGCGACGACCTTAAAATCAAAATTAAAAATAACACTAATCTATTCATTAGCGTCACTGAAAATGGTATTGTCTATGTTATACATATACCAAATATTATTTATTTTGTTGGACTATAATTGATTATTAAATCCCCGTGTTTTACTACACGGGGATTTTTATTTTAACATTGTTAAATTGCCACGTATGAGTTTAATTTATTCATAACTTTTAAACTCATACCTGGTTCTTTAACATTGCATCTTAACAAACTTTAACATTTAATATTTGACCATATACTATACTATGAGTATATTTGTATTCAATTATATAAACTAATAAATTTTATTATGACACTACAAGAAATTATGATTGGTCTCGAAGGGTTAAAAGAATCTGAAATCGATCTGTATGATATTTTCTGACCGTTTGACTCTCACAATACTAATTTTAAATTCACCATAGAAAAAATTACTATGTAATCATGGTAACACTTAAATTAAAACACCCAGTAGCGTCAGGTTTATTTAAGGTGATATACCCTAAAACCGAAGTATACAACTACCAAATAAAGGATGATAAAGTCCTGACACAACACCACATCAAAACGGAGGTTTCTATACTCCTCGATAAAAATGATGTTACATTCCTGAACTAATATCACTTCATTATTATTAATCCCCAACGATTTCTTTATTGTTGGGGATTTTTGTATTTATATACATAATATTTTGTATAAATATAAATAATTAAAAATTTCTGTATGTAGTTTTCTTTACTATATACAAAAAATATACATTTTTTAACATTGTTAAAGTTCCAGGTGTGAGTTTTATCCTGTGATGATCCTTCCTGAACCTGAAGAAATAATACCTAAAATGTTTGGCAGTCTGATGAATTTTTTGTATCTTTGTGGAATATATTAAGTAGATACAATATGGGTAAGTAAGTAATTATTACAATACAAAGATAATACTTTTATTCTAATCTACAATAAGTTTTATGTTAAATAATTTTAAACATGGTGAATTTCTTAATTGTATTGTTTTTTATTGGACTATCAATTTATAACACTAGCTGGGTAAATGTTAAAAACTTCTTTATATTTACAGGAATATTCAACTGGCTATATCTATGTTGGGGAATATATAACCTTATAATATGGTTGTAGTATTTATTACTACATTGATTTTTAAATATGTAGTTTTCTTTACTACTTTTATTAAAAAAAATATCACTTTTTATATTATCACTGATATTTATTTATAAATATAATATTATGTGTGCTAAAAAAGAAAATTACTACGAAACTTTTACTTGGTTAGAAGAAACCATTGAATCTTGCAATACTATTGATGAAGAAACTTCCGTCAGAAAAAAATTAAGAACTTTCGAAAATACACTACTTAAAGACGACTCGATTAACTCTTATGTGTTCGGACAATTTATGAATAGATTACATGACAAAATTAATAACCAATATAATATTATTCTTGACAGTTTTAATAACTAATATTTGTTTTTATCATTTTTTTTTAGTATATTTGTTTTATAACATCTAAAATTTTATTGTATGACAACGTTTAATCAACTTATTACTAAAATTACTAATTCACTTAAATTTAATGTGAATAAAACTACCACCAAAACTGTTAGAAAATATGTATCGTCATATATCCCTATCACTGACCATGTATATTTCAATGGAAATACGTTCAGAGTTAGATTTATGAAAGACGGTTTTAAAAAATCCAAAAACTTTAATACTCGAAAAGAAGCTATTAAATTTAAAAAATTATATGTTGCGTAATTTTTTCTTTTATTTATTTTAAGTTAAAACCCCCCTATTAGTGTATTTCTATAGGGGGGTTTTATTCCCGTATGACATTATGCTACTAATAACACCATTTTAACTTACAATATTTTTTTTATCCCTAAGAACTTTTTTTTCATAACTTCCTTTTTGTACTGTTTTATTTATTTGTCCTTGCATTATGACACTTCATACCAATTTATTTTATATACAAAGATATTAAAATTATATTATTATACTCACTGACTCACACACGGGACAATCCCAGACGAATTGTATGACGTGAAAATGGGTATAGATTTTATCTATCTAACCATAATAATTATCAATAATTTAGGTGGGGTGAAATGGGGTAAAGTGGTGTATAAAAATCGTTAAACTAAACTACGACAAAACGAGTTTGTAATACACTGGGTATTAGTAGGTTATGAAAGGTATTTTAGGGGTGTATTAAAAGGTGTTAAAATATTTGTGTATATGGAATAAAAGTCTTACCTTTGTACCATAAAGTAATAACGATTAAAAAGAACATATTATGAATACAGAATTAAAAAACACTTACGAAAATCTTATCCAAGATATGATAATCGATGGTATTAATGGAATGACTACCGAAATTAAATCTATGATTAATAATGCTCCGATAGAGAAACGTAGGTCAATGATATTGACTATACTGGAAGAGAACAATGTAGAGCATCGATTAATGTGTAGTAAGATTCAGAAAACAGTGGATACTGATAACTATAGTGAAATGTCGCATATTAAAGATGTTGTTGGAATGATTCGTGAATATGTTAAGGTATCACCAACAGAAGTAAAAACTATGGGTGAGGTAATGACACCTATTACATTAGTAGAAGAAATGTTAGATACCTTACCATATGAAGTATGGACAAATCCAAATCTTAAATGGTTAGATCCTTGTAATGGTGTAGGAACGTTCTTTTCAGTAGTAATAGAAAGACTTATGAAAGGTCTTATTAGTTTTGAGCCAGATGAAAAATTAAGATATAAACATATATTAGAGAATATGATATATGTATGTGAGTTACAGGCAAAGAATTTATTTCTTTATTTATATTCATTCGATCCAAAAGATGAATATGCATTGAATATTTATCATGGAAGTTATTTAACTGATGATTTCAATGAGAGAATGAAAGATTGGGGTGTGGATAAATTTGATGTTATTGTTATGAATCCCCCGTATAATGATGGTAATCCTAACCGTGGTTCTGCACATGTTCTATGGGATAAGTTTGTTATTAAAACTGTTGACCAATTGGTTGATGGTGGTTATCTAGTCGCTGTACATCCTGATGGTTGGAGAAGTTTGGGTAATGGTTTTGATAAAGTTAAAACATTGCTTAAATCTAAACAATTACTTTATTTGGAATTACATAATACTAATGACGGTTTTAGTACTTTCGGTGCATATACAACATACGATTTCTATTGTCTACATAACGTATCTAACACTATGTTTACAAAAATTAAATGTATGGATGGTACAACTCAAAGAATAGATATTTCTAAAATGAAATTTATACCTAACGGAATGTATAAGGAATATCAAAAACTTCTTGCTAAAAAAGGTGAGGATAATGTAAGTATATTATATAATTGTAAATACCATATACAAAAAGAATATGTATCAAAAGAACAAACCGATGTGTTTAAATATCCAGTTGTTTATGTTACATATAAAGATGGTTCTTTAAATCTTCGTTATTCAAGTACAAAAGAACATGGTCATTTTGGTATATCTAAAGTTATTTTTAGTAATGGAGGTGCGTCATCGCCAGTTATTGATGAAAGTGGTGAATATGCGATGACACAATTTTCTTATGCAATTGTTGATGAACCAAAAAATCTACCATATATTCAAAGAGCAATGCTTAACCCAAAATTTATGGAGTTAATGTCATTTAGTGATGGTACGACAGGTGTTGGAAGACATAGATATAATTATAAAGCAATTTCATTACTTAGAAAAGATTTTTGGAAAGAGTTTATTTAATAATCTATATGTTTCAAAAATAAAAAGTATTACATTTATAATTTCACCCAAAAATGGATATTGTTGTGATAGTATAAATAAAAACACATTAAAAATCAACATGATATGAATTTACAACATAATTTTATAACAAAGAGTCATAGTTTACCCAGATTATTTGATGGTGTTAATAGGATGTCACAACTTATGAGGAATATTGAAAGGGAGTCATTAATTGACCCATTAAGATATGATTCTGAAAAGTATAAGGGTGATGCGTTTGAGTTCTTTGTTGAGTTGTTTTTGTTATTACATTCAACGGACAATCGTGTTGGGGTTTATAACTATGTACCAGTTCAAGAAAACGATAATGGTGTTGATGGATTAGGAATAAACCTTAATAGAGAAAAGAGTGTAGTTCAAGTAAAATATCGAAGTAATGTATTAACTGAATTGACTAGTAATAGAGACAGTTTAGGAAATTTGCTTACGGATGGAATGTTAAGTCATGGAGTTGTTGCTGATATGGAAAATCCAAATAATTATAGGCATTTTGTATTTACCACGGCAACTGGTTTAAATTTCTATACTGACCAAGAGATGTTTAAAAGTAAAGTTAAATGTTTTGGTTATAATGATTTTAGAAGTTTATTAGATAATAATTTTATATTTTGGGATAAAGTAAGAGAAATCGTAAAAGAATTATAATATGGAAAGTAGAATAAATATACTTGATAGGTTATATCCATATCAAAAGGAAGCCGTGGCTAGTGCAATATCGAGAGAAAAAGGTATAGTATGTATGCCAACGGGTGTAGGTAAGACATTCTGTCAGGCGGCGATAATTGCTGATGACATTATAAAGAATAGTGGTTTTCGTATGTATGTTGTTAATGCACCGAGAATAGTATTAACGTATCAACTTTTAAAAGAGGTTTATGGATTTTTAGTTGATGCGAAGATAGAAGCTCGTTATATGTTTGTACATAGTGGTGGAAAGACAAATGAAAAGGAGTTAGAAGATATTCGTATCAAGGCTAATCTTGATGGTGCAAGTATACCATTTTCTGAAATTGGTTCGGGAACAAGTATGTCAGACATACGAGGAATGATGTTTAAGGCTAAGGAACAAAATTTACCATTAATATTTTTCAGTACATATAATTCGGCAGAAAGAATCGAGGATGCTAGAGAAGGGTTTAATCCAATATCTATAATATTAAATGATGAAGCCCATTATTTGGTACAGGAGCAATTTCATGATATATTGCATACATTAAAATCTGAAAGGTGTTATTTCTTTACCGCAACCACAATTTCGACGCCATCAGATACAGGTAGGGGAATGAATAATAGTGAGTCATACGGAGAACTATTATATAGTATGATACCAAGGCAAGCGATTGAATTGGGTAAGATGGTTAGACCGAGATTACATTTTGTTATTACTGATGGTGTTTATAATGTAGATGATTATAACCGATCATTAAATAAAATCATTAAAGATACCTTTGAACAACATGGTAAAATATTAACTAAGAGATTACCAAAGGTTTTAGTATCGGCAAAGGGTACACAGGATATTATTAATTTCCTTAACAGTAGGGAATATAGTCAATTAATTAATGCTGGCGTTAGTATATATGCCGTAGCATCTAATGGTGAAGTTGGTAATAATATCAATGGTGAACAAGTAAATCGTCAAGATTTTTTAAGAAGATTAAAGATGGATGGTTTAGATATCACTAAGAAACTAATAGTATTACATTATGATATATTAGCTGAGGGAATTGATGTTAGTGGGTTTTCTGGTATAATGCCATTAAGGACATTATCAAAGAGTAAATTTTTACAAACATATGGTAGGTCAGCCAGACCAGATATTGATGATAGGAAAAAAATTGACACTAACGTAATTTGTGTTAATGATTTGGAATTAATGAATAAACCATATGCTTACATAATGATACCAAGTGTTTATAATGGAAATGAGGATGATAAAGCAAATGTTATACAATTAATAACAGAATTACGTGATTATGGGTTTAATCCTAACGAAGATATTGTTGGAATGGATAGAATCCATGGCGTATCAGAAATCGATCAACCAGACGGTTTAAATGAACTAAGAAGACGATTACCAAACGTAGGACAAACCATTGAAAAATTGGAAGCTCAATTAGAAGCAGAAAAACATGCGGAATTAAGTATAAGTGATTTATTAATCAAACAATTCGGATTATAAAATGGCAAATAGAATATCCTTAAAATTCACAGATAAAAATGATTGGTTAGTTGATGCAATTGAAAAAGCTCGGTTAGAAGAAAACCGACCATCAACCAATAATATGATTGAAACCATACTATTATCTTATTTTAAAGAAAAGAAAGTATCAAAATAGAATCATTTAATATATTTTAACTACATATATATTTTAATTTTCTCTTCAGTAATGTATCCATCATAATCATAGTTATGTAAACAAACAAGATCGGTAATGTTAGTTTTATCCTTATAATCAGTTGCACAAATAAAGACCATTTCATTAGGAGTACCAACATTCCCTGCAGATAAATGTCTTCCTCTACCTAAATCATAAGTAACGGAATTACCAATAGTAAAATGTGGTATAGGTTTAAAACCAAGTTTAATTAAATCATCATTTGTTAACATAAATTTTTATCTATTATACCAAGTTTTTGGTGGTAAACTTTATTGAAAGATATATATGGTGTTTTAGGGTTTGTAGCCATTATTTTTAGTTTATTAATATCATTTTGAATATATTTCAAAGTATATTTAGTATATTCAAATCTTTCATCAGTTATTAAACGTTCAATATTTTTAACAATAAATTTCAAACTATTTTCATTAATATTTTCATCTTCCATATCAATTAAAAAAGGTTCGGTATAATCATCATTAAAATAATTACGATATATACAATATATTTTTTCATTTCCGTTATCTCTTAATTTAGAAGTTTTAATTTTAGTGCTAGTGTCGTTTTCTGGTATTAAATATTTTTTCGGATATATTTTAGATAGATTAACAGTACTGTTAATAAATTTATTGTTAATATATTCAATAATATTAGTTTTATATGTTATATTAAATTTATTATATAAATTGTATAATTCAGTTAGATTATATGAATTACCATCAACCATTTCTTTTTTTATAAAATCAACCCAAATATTGTATAAAGTTTCATTATACGTATATTTGATTGCGGCAATTTCAGATTTTTTAATAGTAGGGTTATTAATGTCAATGATCACATAAACATTAGCATAATCATATTCATTCCACCTATTTATTCTACCAATTGTTTGTAAAAAATCTTCAATTGATTTGATAATAATATATAAATTTTGAAATGATAAATCCATCGCGGCCCTAACAAGTGGTGCAGATATAACGTCTTTTTTTTCTTCAGTAGAATTTTTACCATACATATTAAATAAATTAGTAATAATTCGTTTTCGATCAGTATCTGTAAATTTACTATGTACTATATTTGAATAATGTTTATTTATAGTTAAAATTTGGGAAGATTTAATAGCATTTGTAGCAAATAAAGTGTTTTTTTGTGGTAATATACTATTAAAGTCAGATACATAATTAAAATTATAAGGTTTATTGTGTACTGGTGGGTAATGTGTTTGATTATTAGGTAAAATAATAGTTTCATTATTGATAGTATCCCACAAAAAATTCATTAGTGTTGGGGTGGCACTAAGTAATAACGTATTAGAGTTTGTATATCTATGTCTAATTCTCATTACATTAACAAACGATGCAAATAATGGTTCATCCCCAATAAATTCATGAAATTCATCAAAAATCACATCAGAAGAGAATATATTAAACATTCTATTTTTAACCCAGTTATTAATTGTAGGGTTAAGAAAATTATCAATATTAGTGACGATAATATCAGATGAAAAATCCGAGTAATTATTATAATTTGATTTAACTACATTACTTGTTAAATATAATTCAACTTTAGTATCATTAAGGTTTAACGCATCTAGTTCATTAATGATATTTTGATAAACCGTTTCGGCCACAACGTTTCTTGGGCACACCCATATCAATTTTTTTCTTGATTTAGTATTCCAACATATAAGACCCGTTGGGGTTTTACCAAAACCTGCAGGTGCTTTAAAAATAGTAGTAGTATTGTTTGGTATTAATGAAACATATTCAACTTGTTTATTAAATCGTTCAAGATCATAATGTTCAGGAATTGAATATGGTCGTTTATTACATATTTCAATTTTATTAACAATTTCAAAACAATAATCATCATTGATTAATATTTTTTCTTGATTAAATATAGACACATATCTGTCGGCAGATACTAGGCATCCCATTGTTAAAAAATTAATAGCGTTGTTATTATCGTTAGATTTGTTTTTAAAGTAAATAGGATATTCGTCATTATTAATGTCATCATTAAAAACATCAATAGTTTTATTATCATTAGTTAAAAAGTTAAATAGTTGAACTATTTGTAGTCTATCATTAACATTAATTTTTTCGATAATACTTGATGCATATTCTTTATTCATTGTTGACGCGTCTTTAGCATGATGCCAATAAATAGCATGAAGAATATTGTGTTTATATTTATTATCCACCAATAGATATAATAATACCGCCCAAGATACTTCATGATGTAAAATTTTATTAGTCAAAAATTCATCAGATTCAACGCCAGTACTAATATAATCATAAAACACACTATATGATTTACCAATATCATGTAATAATGCTGATGTTTGTATTATAATTTTTTTATCATCGGATAACCCCATACGATCACAAAGAATGCCAGCAATTTTAGATGTTGCTTTTAAATGGGTTATAAGATTCGTACCGTTACTATTTGATAAAAGTTTTTCAATCATAATTTTTATTTTGGTACAAAGATAATACAAATATTTCATATAAACAAATTCCTGTATGGAATAATATAAAAAAAAACAAATGAAGACCGACCCCAAAGAATTCAACCTTATTTAGTTGTGATTCCCTTACGGAATTGGATAAGAAACTGTGAAATCATTGTTATTACTTTTAGCTGTTCCCTTGTGATTCCCTTACGGAATTGGATAAGATACAGTTTTTAATCAAGGCAAGGCAAAGTTATTTTTGTTGTGATTCCCTTGCGGAATTGGATAAGATACAGTATGGGGCGAAATTGAAACATCACCCTTTGTGTTGTGATTCCCTTGCGGAATTGGATAAGATACAGTCGTAAAAAACACTATAATGACCTAATATTGTTGTGATTCCCTTGCGGAATTGGATAAGATACAGTACCATTGTATGTAACAGTATATGTGTCACCGTTGTGATTCCCTTGCGGAATTGGATAAGATACAGTATATTTTTAATATTATAGTACACCCACATTGTTGTGATTCCCTTGCGGAATTGGATAAGATACAGTTCTCACATATCTTCACCATAATAATATTCAGTTGTGATTCCCTCGCGGAATTGGATAAGATACAGTAATCACGGTAATATATAACAATGTTGTAAAGTTGTGATTCCCTTGCGGAATTGGATAAGATACAGTAGGTTTTATATAATTCATTGAAATTAAACCATTTAAGGATGGTTTGACGATACAAATATAACTATTAATAATATAATATAGTTTAACCTTCACCATTTTTTTTATTCTAATTTATAAGTAGAACGATTTTCTGTTTTATATATTGTACCAAAACCTGACCCTGTTGATTGTCCTAACCCAATATTATAAATTTTTTCGGCAACATCTTTAGTTGTGAAAATACTTACGTGGCATTGATTACCGATATTTAAAACATTTTTAACCCTAACTTTAGACACTTTATGTGATGGATGATTTTTAATTTGTACATCAAAGTTATCCAGTTTGATGGTAGGATAAATTTTTGTCAGTTTATTAACAATATGATTTTTGACGATAGTATTAAAATCATTATCATTGATTGTGGCAAATGAATAAGTGTTTTTATCCGAATATTTTTTAATAATAAAAGGTGATAAAGTAGCAAAATGATTCCATCCATTAATAAAGTTTTCATTAATAAATTCGACATTTTTAAATACCATTCCCCATTTCAATTGTGGATTTGACATAATTCCCCCAATAATATCATTAATAAAAATGGTATTTAATGATGTTATAGTAATAAACCCACCATTATCAAACTGAAGATTTTTTGTACCCTTTATAAGTTTACCACCTTGTAGATTAGATATTGAATAATCATTTTTAGCATCATGGTATGGATTATTATCACCTAAACATTTATGTATATAATAATTTACATCAGATTGATTATTAATATTTACTGGTGTAGTATTTTTTGTGAAATTAAATTTTATTCTCATATTCTTCTAATTTATTAATATTAACGTATTCAATTAATTCAATAATACCAAAATCATTTTCGTCAATTAAATCTTCGACCCATACAACGCCACCATCAAGTAAAGTTGCTGTTGATTTGGAATTGCGTATTTTTTCAATGTCATTATCATTTAATGGTATAATTATTGACCCTGACAATCTAATAATTTTTTCAATACCATTATTCGTTGTAATCAATGTTCTTGAATTTTTATTTAAATCACCATTACCAGTACCATTAGCCCAATAATCACCATCAATAAATTTTATAATTGGCGTTTTTCCTTTTAATGATGATTTAAAATCATTAATTTTTTGATTATAAGGGTGTTTAAGTCTTAATTCTTCAACCACCTCTTCAGCAGGTTTAGTTAACACGTTATAACCAAGAATTTCACTAAATAATGAAATCATTTCAATATATTTAGAATTATCATCATCGGTTAACGCATTTTCAATTCGTTTCCAATAAACAAGATCTTTAGTTTTACTGAAACTATTCCAAACTGATTTTCGGGTAGTAATGGTTTCTGATTGATAATAAAATTTTGTATCTTGTGTCTTTTTATCCACAAAAGAGAATCTTGGATTATCGATTTTAATATATGAATTTTGGGCGACTTCAAAAATATATGGAATTGACTTAATATAAGTTTCCCTATATGTTGCACTGGGTCTTTCACCCATTAATACGTGCAACATATTACTAATTTGATTTACCGATATACTTACTTTTTGTTGTTTTGACATAAACGCATCCTTACGTTTTCGTTGTCCATTTATATCGAAAACAAAATCTTTAGTACCATTATTAATTATGAAAAATCCTGCATTTTTAAATGTTAATTTTAAATATTTCATAATTATTTTTCAGTTTTAGTTTTTTTCTTTTCTTTGTTTTTAGCGTCCGCCTCTTCTTTATTTTTTTCCTTTTTTAAACGAGATATTTCAGTTAAAGATTTTCTTAATTCCGATGCTGTTTCAGAATCGTAATTTTCATAATAATCTTGTGGTTCAAAATATAAATCGTCAATAGATTTTTGACTTATTTCAACCCAACCATCTTTATTAGACATTTTATTTTCAAAAGCATCGTACACCAATTTATAAGAAACTTTCACAACCTCAGCATACGCGCCAGATGTTCGTATGTTTGTGTTTAAAATACGTGTTAATAACTCTTTAGTTAATGAAACAGTGTTTTCTTCGGAAAGTTTAATGCCGTATTCAGGTAATTCGATTACACTATTTTTAATTTGATAATAACCTAATGTTGGATTGAAATCTGGAAATCTTGTCACCATAGATTTTTTATATTCTTCAAAATCATCAGGATTAAATGCTAGTCGATCAAATATTTCATCACAACTGACAAATTGTAATTGCATTAAATCAATTGAACCAAGAGCTTCATAAGTAATATCACCAATAGATTCTTTTTTAAAGAAACTTGTATCTGATTTATTTTCATCAGTAACTTTTTCACCACTTCTGGCGAATGTTTCTATTGATGATATCGCCTCGTTTGTTTGCTGAGCATCAGTAATATTCAGAACACTTGATCTATGTATTGATGTAGCATCTTTTTGAGCGAATAAATAACCTCTTAATAGTGAACCTGGTGAACCAATCATTGAGTATAAAAGATTTTTATTATTCATAATGTTTGGTGATTGAAACAATACGTCATTGGAAAATATATTATGTCGAAGACAATTGCTCGAAATAATTATTTTATGCGTTGTTTTACCATTTTCTTTGTACCATCTTTTTTTAGCAAAAGAAACATTATCATATGGACTTTTTTCGTGTCCATTATCAGTTGCGTTTTTATTCCATATATATTTTTGATCGCCACTATCAAAATTTACAATACCATTACCTTTTAATTCTACTTTTAATAGAATAGTTTTTACTTTTTTCATTTTTATTTGTTTTTAATTATGACACAAAGATATATAATTTAGATGGCATAACCAAATATTTTAGCATATATTATATATCAATAGATTAAATATACCCCAAATTTTTGATATATCCAAATAAAGGTTAAAATATTTGTTTATATGGGATATTAGTATTATCTTTGTGGTGTAAATAAAAAAAAGGATATGGAAAAGAAAATTGGACGGAGTTAAATACTACTGGTCAATGTTGGGTTAAAACTAGTAAACAATCAATTTTAGATACAATTAAACAAGTAGAATAATGAAAAGAAAAGAATATAATAATGGTTTCAAGCAATATTATTACAAATGTGAGCATTGTGGTAGTGAATCTATTAGTGAGACCCCGCTAGGTGGATTTCAACCGCCATTACTGATATGTGATGAATGTGGTAGACCAGTACCCGATAATCCCACAGTTCTTTATTACGAAGACAATAGTGAACTTGCGCCAAAGGTTGATATTGTATATTCAGAAAAAGAAGTTGAGGAATTGTTTAGGTCTTTTTTCATAAAAAATATTAGAATAACAGGAGATATAACCGATTTAGTCATAGAGTTTCCAAAATGGTTTGAAGAAAATAAAAAGAAATAATATTATGAAGTTAGATTGGTTAACAGGAATACTTATAGTAATCCCCATTTTTTTATCAGTATTCTTTGTATTAAGTGCTGTATCAAATTTAGGTACAGAAACTATCATTGTTATTGGTATAATCTTGTGTGTAATAGATTTAAGTGTACATATAATATTTGTAAGACAAGATAAGATTATTGAACAATAACAAGAAGAAGTAAAAAAACTTAAAGCAAAAGATATATGTTAATAAATTTAAGCCCCGACCTTGTTGAAATAGAGATGCGTCACGAAGTTGCGAAAGAGTATAAGTTTGAATACATGGCACAATCACATTCTAAGTGGTTGCAGGAAACTGGTATATATCAAAGTTCATTTCCATTTAATTTTCCCGAAGAAGAATTTATAGAGTTACAGGTATTAACATGGGAAGACAGATATAAAATATTTCCTAATTATGAAAAAGTCACTTATGGTGTTGCAGATAATATTGATCAAATAAAGGAATATAACAAGGAAGAGATAGATGATGTCGAAAATAGATATGTAATATCATTAACCCCCGTTTGGTAGGAAAAAGAAAACAAGGGAAAAGGAGGATGTTGGCGATGGCATAAGTGGGGAGAATACATTGGTAAGTTAAGCTCGCAGTATGAATATTAAAGAGGATTTGAGTTGGATAGGTGAAATAAAAGTGAAGTGTATTATACCCAAAGGTAGTCAGTATTACAAGGGAAAGTTTTTAGGTATGGTAGGATATGCAATAACTTATGTTGAAATATAGTGTCATGTCAGATTTTCATAAAAGAGGAACTAGTGCATATATATCATCCATTCGTAACGGTAGATGGAATCCTGGTAAAATAAATAGTTTCTTTAATGAAAGATATGAATATAATAAAAAATGAAAAAATGAAAAAATGAAAAAAGATACTTGTACATATAAAGGTATTATCGATGGTTTGTGTTGTTGTAATTGTAAACATCAGAAACCTATTTATCGTCACCCAGGAAATGAATGGACTGGGGTTGGTAAAATAGATGAAATCTTTGGTTATGGTTGTTGTGTGTTTGATAAATTAATAATATTTAACGAAATGGCTAACCAACATGGATCCTGTGAATTACACGAAGAAAAAGGATAATAAAATCTACGTATCTAAGGAATTAGTACAAAATATTACATCTGATTATCTATATGATGAAATACATAAACAATATGGGTATGATTATCTTACTCATGATGATTTTTGTGAAATTAACCGTAGTTTTGGTAATGCAGATAGTGAGCCAATTAATATTGATAACGCAATTAAAATATTAACAGAATTAAAAGAAAAAGGGGTCACACACGTACAGATTCTATATCATTCTGATCATATTGAATATGTTTTTTCTGGTATGAAAATACAATTGGCTGACGAAAAATTAATAGCTAGATATGAAAAACATTGTGAAAAAGAAAACAAAATTGGCATGAAAATAAATGATTTGTATAAACAAATTCAGGAATTAAAACAAGAAAGAAATATAATAGAAGACTAATCATGGACAATACTGAATATATTTCAAAAAAAGATTTAGAAGAATACAGAAAATCAACCCAAGTAAGTAGACATGATATGGAATTGGATGAACTCATTAATTCCGACATTTATAAAATTTACAATGAGGTAGGTGGTCAAGATGGTATGTACGATAGTTTTCCTATCAGTAGAGTTTATCGAGGCAATAATAATATTCGTGTTTATCATCTAACAAGTTATGGTGGTGCCGCTATCATAAAACGTGACGAATATTTTCAAATTTTAGTTTTAGGTGAAGATGATGGATGGGTTTTTCTAAACTCTGCCGATATGTATTCTTCTTTTTATGGTACTAAATTAGGTTTTGTCATAACATTATCAGAAGTTTTGTCCTTGTTTAATAATATAAAAGACTAATTATGAATGATGATGGTAAAGTAATATTATCTGTTAGAGCGGAAAATGATGTTGAATGGGATATAATACAAAAATTAATGTTTTGTTTAGGTTATGGTTGGGGTAAATTTAATAAAAGTCTGAAGCCAAAATTCCCTAATAGAAATTATTTAGACATATGGTCACACGGACTAATAACACATAGTGCTGATGGCGATGACATTAATTTATCTCTTGAAGAATTTATTGATCATATTGAAATAACCGATTTAGAATTTAAAAATAAAAAACATGAGTAAAGATAATTTGTCGATACGACAAAAAAAATTTTATGAAGAAAGGTCAAGAACTTATCTTCCAAGAAGAACATACACTATAATTAGATTAGATGGGCGTTCATTTAAAAATTACACAAAAGGACTAAAAAAACCGTTTGATGTTGGTTTAATTGAAGATATGGATGAAACAGCTAAATATCTTTGTGCTAACATCCAAGGTGCTAAGTTAGCGTTTGTACAATCAGATGAAATCACAATAGTACTTACTGATTTTGACAGTATAACTACTGATGCTTGGTTTGATGGGGAAGTACAAAAAATGACAAGTATATCCGCATCAATGACAACTGAAAAATTTAATCAATTAAGAATTATGAGGTTTTTTAATGAAAAACCAATTAACGAATACGATGGATTAATGATTAGTAAAATAATTTCTGATTTTAAAATGGCACAATTTGATAGTAGAGCGTTTACTATACCATTTAAAGACGAAGTATTAAATAATCTTCAATGGAGACAGCAAGATACTGTAAGAAATAGTATATCATCAGTTGCACAATCACTATATTCGGCTAAAGAATTGAACGGTAAGAATCAGAATGATATGCAAGAGTTATGTTACCAAAAAGGTATTAATTGGAATGACTTACCCGTTAAACAAAAACGTGGTAGACTTATCGTTAAACAAGAATTTGACGTTAATGGTGCAAAAAGAAATAAATGGGTATCAACAGATCCAGCAATCTTTTCACAAGATAAAGAATCAATTAATAAAATATTAATATAATGGAAAAAGCGGAAAACGGGTGTATTCTTTTAAAACAATAAGAACAATTGATGACAAATTAGTAAAATTTCAATCGTTGTATAAAATTAGTCCAACAAGAAATATCGGTGAAATGATATTACAATTAATCGCGGATAAAGGTAATGTTGAAAAATGTTTACTTGAAATTAAATTGAGAATAGAAGACATACAAGAAAACGATAACTTGTGTAATTTTGTACAAGTTTAGTTGAACGGTTATATTGATAATAGAGTTCGATATCGTTTCACAGTTCCTGTTGGTAATTTAGACGATGTTCAATTATCTGTATTAATGAGAAATTTTAATACCACAATGAACACACAATATTTAACTAATGATGGTAATTTAAGAATTCCCGATGATATATGGATGCCATCAGCAACTTCTAATGTGGTTTATAATCCCGCAATGGACGTGACAAATAAAAAACCATCATATTGTTGTCAACAATGTGGTGAACCGATTGGGTGGTTGGGAAGATTTTTCCAATGGTTACCCTTTAAAATTTTTAAACACAAATGTAAAAGTGAATTTCCCGATATTAACCAATAATGGTTTAAAATTTTTATTAAAAAACGCGCCCAACGATGAACACTATTTTGATACCGTTGTGTTTCCAATAGTTAGACGCGTGTTTTCAGGACTATTATCTAATGACATTGTCGCTATTCAACCAATGGGTGTTCCGAATGGACAATTATTTTATATGTCAATGGACGTTGGAATGTTTAGAGAAAAGTGGGGATTAAGAATAATAAAATCTACTTTATTGGATTATTAAAATTTATTAAAAGGTTTGAAGATACCAAACCTTTTTCGTACCTTTGTGTTATAATTTTAATTTAAATAAAATGATTCAAAATAAAGGTTTAAATGCGTTGTTAAAACAAAGGGGTTTTGAAACGCCAGTTCAATGGTTTGATCCAGGGTTTGGTTTTAGTGAACGAATGAGTAATTTGAGTTATACAAGTCTTTATCGACAACATCATTTTCCTGTTTATTACCTAGAAGATCATGAAAATATTAGAAGTCTTGGTGACGCAATGTTACATGACTTGTTAGAACAAAGAAGATTACGTCATTTAGAAAATGATTTTGAGCCAATTATTATTGATCACTTAAATAGAATAATATGATATACAAAACATTGTTAGGTCTTGAAATTATTAAAGTTAGCAGTAAATTCATACACAAATTAAGAAAAGAAAGGGTAAATCAACTGTTTAACAAAAATTAAACAAAATTACACAAAAATAAAAAAATATATACAATAAAAACAAACTTTTTTTAAAAATTAATATATTTATATATGAAGAATAAAATAATAAAAATTATGGAAGAAAAAAATATGAAAGTTGTTCGTGTTTCTAAAACCGAATATGAACTTGAAAATGGTGATGTTTATCCAAACGTATTTGAATTGGATGAAGACATTACCGTTGAAGAATTCCAAAAATTATTAGATGAATCAAAATCTATGATTCTGAATCATATAAAAAATATTGAGGAATAGAATGAGTAAACTGTTAACATTAAAACAAGCATCAGAATATCTTAATGTGGCAAAAGAAACATTAAGGCGTTGGGGTAAGTCAGGTGTACTTATACCTATAACCACTACTGGTGGTCATAGACGATACCAACAAGAACAGTTGGATGAATATATCGGAATTAATAAAAGTGTTGTAGAAACGTCCGATTTGGTTGCGACCTATTCTCGTGTTAGCTCACATGAACAGAAACAAAAAGGTGACTTAGATAGACAATCACAACGTTTAAGTGAATACTGTGCTAAGAAGAAACTTAATGTTGGTTTCATTATTAAAGATGTTGGTTCGGGTCTATCTGATACAAGAAATGGGTTTATTAAACTGACTAATTTAGTTATTGATAAGAAAGTTAATAAAGTTATAATCGAACATAAGGATAGGTTAACACGATTTCAATATAACTTCATTGAACGAATGTTTAGTAGTTATGGTGTTGAGATTATTCACATTGAAAAGAATGATGTTAGTGAACAGGAAGATTTGGTTACTGACTTGGTTAGTTTAATGGCTAGTTTCAGTGGGAAAATGTACGGACGTAGAAGTGCTGAACGTAGAAAAAAGAATAAAGAGGTTAAAAATAGTGAAAACAATGATACAAATGTTGTTTTATAATAAAAATTTTCATACATTTGTGAAGTAATTTGAATAGTAATATTTAAATTACGAAAAAATAATAAAAATAATTAGTATTAAAAATTAAAAAAATTGATTATGAGTGAATTAAAAATTAAAAAGTCGCAAATAGATGTGACACCAAATGTAAATTTCTTAACTACGTTGAGGAATTCAGGTTATAATAATTATACTGCAATTGCAGATATTGTTGATAACTCGCTGGATACTGATGTTAATTCTAAGAATGTTAGGATTATCGTAAAAAAGTCCAAGGAAGATTATGATTACATTAAAATTTGTGATGATGGGTGTGGTATGGACATTAACACACTTGACGAAGCTTTTAAGCTTGGCGCTATAACAGGTAAAAACAAAACATTAGATTTAGGTTCATATGGTACTGGACTAAAAGCTGCTGCTTTATCTATTGGTAGGGAGTTTGAAATCAGAACTAAATCAGACAATGATGAATTTTATGTGGCAACATATGATTTAGATGAACTGATTAAAGGTAATCAATTTCAGATACCTGTTAGGATTGGTTCTTCTGATGAGTATGATGAGTTCAAACAATTAAATGGTAATTCTGATACTGGAACTATTGTAACGATAACTAAATTAGACAGAGTAACAAACAATAATATTACTATATTTAAAGAAACATTGAAAAATAAAATATCATTAATCTACAAATTTTTTATTGATGAGTCGAATATTAAGATATACGTTAATAACGAAATTGTTGAAAGTTTTGACCCAATGTATCGCAAAGAAAATTATACAAAATGTTTAACATCCAATGAGAAATTCAAATATGATGAACACGATTTTAAATTTAGTATTTATGATATTGAAAAAGTTAATGAAACAATATCCCGAAAAATAAATAGAAATCAATCAAATGCAGGACTATATATCTACAGAAATAATAGATTAGTTGGGTCTGGTTTGGATTTGGGTATGGTTGGAAAATTGGGTGATGGTCATTTAAATGGATTAAGAATTGAATTATTTATTAATGGTGATTGTGATGACTTGTTTGGCTCAACATTTAATAAAATGATTCATGAAACAGATAAAAATGATATTGACCAAGGTTTTAGGGATGTTTGTCAACTATCATTCAAACCTTATATTAAAAGTATTAAAAGTAAGGAAGAGAATAAGGAAACATCAAACGAACCAAGTGATGATATTAAAAAAGAATTAGATGATTCAATTAAAAGTATTAACATCACACCATTTATTGATATTCCTAAGTTACGTGGAATGAACAAAAAAAGAGAAGAACCAGTTGAAATAAAAGAAATAAAAACCCCTGGTAGTAAACCAGGACAAACAAGAAGCCGTGATGATAAATTTTGTGACTACAGATTTGTTAGATTTGGTGAAAATGGTTTAATGTTTAAAGCAGTTAAAGAACATAGTTTATATATTTTAGAAATAAATCAAGAACATCCATTTTGGGTAAAGTTCATGTCAAAAGCATCTATAGAAACCAAAGATATTATGCTTAAATTATTAATTTCATTGGGTGTATCATTGGAAGATACAGAATATTACAATGACACCGAAAAGGAAAATTTACTTAATGAATACTTCATTAAAGTTAGTGAAAGATTACGTAAATTTATACTTTATTAAAATGTCCGTAGAATATATATTTAATAAAAAAATATCATTTGATGATATTAACGAAAAAACCTCTTTAAAAGTTGTTGTGAATAATGGGTCAAATTGGATTATTGACCCATTCAACAACCACATGTTAATTAAAGAGAAAAACTACGTAAATGAAAATAGAGAACCCGTTGATAGCCCAACATTAGAGCTAACAGTATATGGTGGAAATAATTCAACTATGATACGAGATGAGTTAATTAAACACTTTAATGTTAAATTTATAACAGATAATGAAGAAGAAAGTTTTTATTATCACCCAGAATTATTGGAAAATGTTGAAGAAATATACAATTCAGTTATGACTGAACATGATTATATTGTCGATGGTGAAAACATAATAATACCAGATAGAAGTGTTGGTGATTATGAAAGATATTCACCAATAGAAGACAAACCGAATAATGTGTCAAGCATCATTATAAGTAGTGTAAATGACAATGATTTACCTTACTAAAATGTATAAGATATGAAAAAAGAATCAAAAATGTCGTTTACTAAACAAACGAGGTAAGACGCTACTGATAATAATTACACGTCAGTTAAAATCAGAAATAAAAGCAAAGAAGATGATGAGGAATATCGTAAAAATTGTGAAAATAATAAAATAGGTAAAAAGAAATGATTAGATGTTAAAAGCGATAAAGGTAAGACTATATTTAAACAATGAACAAACAAACTTAGTTAATAGTTTGCTTGGGTCTTATCGCTTTGTCTATAATCAATGCCTTGCTTACAAAAAACTGAATTATGAAACCGATAAAAAGAATACTTCGCTATCTGATTTAGGGCATTACTTTCATCAAGATTTAAGGAGTGAATATGATTGGTTGAAAGAGCATAATACTAAGGTTCTGAAACAGTCTATAATGAATTTAGAAGTAGCTTACAAGAACTTCTTTAAACAGCATAAAGGATTCCCTAAATTCAAATCAAAACACGATGAGCAGAAAGTTAGATTTCCACAAGAAGCAGTCGCTTCCAAAACTTTTGATGAAGAAACTTCAAGACTGAATTTAACTAAAACCATTAAAGGTTTGAAATTTGAATGTTCGGACAGGGATAAACAATACCTTTACAAAAACAAACAAGGCATTAAATCCGTTACGATTACTAAAACCAAATCAGGTAAATATTTTGCAACAATCTTAATAGATGGTGATTTATTAAGAATAGTTAACAAATCAAATAAATCAGTCGGAATAGATTTAGGAATTAAAACACTTTTAACTTTTTCAGATGGTGAAACCATTGATAATCCAAGATGGATAAAAACCAACGAAAAGAAGTTAAAGAAGATACAAAAACAACTATCAAAAAAGGTTAAAGGTAGTAACAATCGTAACAAGGTAAGATTAAGACTTGCCAAGTTACACGAAAAGATTAAAAATCAAAAACAAGATTTCCTTCATAACATTACAACTAAGATAATTAACGAGAACCAAGTTATTGTTTTAGAAGATTTGAATGTTAGTGGAATAATGAAGAACCATAAATTAGCTAAGTCAATTCAGGAACTTGGTTTATATGAAATGAGGAGACAATTGGAATATAAGTCAAAGTGGTATGGAAGAGAATTAGTATTTGTTAGTAGATGGTTTCCATCAAGTAAAACTTGTTGTGAATGTGGATGGAAGAATAACAATTTAACATTAAAGGACAGAGAATTTATCTGTGAAGAGTGTGGAACTGTTATTGACCGTGATATGAACGCAGCAATCAATATCGAAAGAGAAGGAATAAGAATATATAATGAACAAATAGGGCAACGTTTGCCCGAATTTACGCTTGTGGACAACCCAACTATGGATGACCCAACTGGTAACAGTTTGCTAAAAAGTAGTG
>JAIFNC010000114.1 GCA_020047935.1 Bacteroidota bacterium | reverse complement strand
TTTTGGCCGGGTACGGTTGGTAAGTTCATGCATTTCTTACCAATAACTATTATTATAACACTGTTTGCTTCGCTTTTTGTGGCTTATATTATCAACCCGGTGTTTGCCGTAACGTTTATGGAACACGAAGAAGATAAAAAAACACCTAACCGAAAAGTATTTATAATTAGCGGCATTTTGGCGGCATTAGGCGTGTTGGCACACGTAATTTCTTACCACGGAACCGGCAACTTAATTATATTTATAGCACTAAGTTATGTAGGTCATCATTTTTGGGGCAATAAGGTATTACTGCATTTTCAGCATACCGTTATACCGGCAATTCTTAACCAATACGAAAAATTGTTGCGTTTTGTAATGCACGGCAAACGCCCCTATTTAGTTTTATACGCTACCATTTTGCTGTTAATGTTAAGTTTTGGACTTTTTATTGCATTTAGCCCAAAAGTGTTATTTTTTCCTGAAAATGAACCAAATAACGTGTCGGTATTTATTGCCATGCCCGTAGGAACCGATGTAAAAACTACCGATTCTATTGCGTCGATAGTTGAGAAGAAGGTAATTGAAGCAATTGGCAAAGATAACCCGATTGTTGAATCGGTAATTACCAACGTGGCGCTTGGTGCGTCGGAAAATGCATTCGATAATTCATCAAAAACTTCGAACCGAGCTAAAATTACCGTAAATTTCGTTGAATTTGTGTATCGAAATGGCGAAAATACGCTCGATTATTTAGAAAAAATTAGGGGCGTAATTGGCGGAATTGCCGGTGCCGAAGTAACCGTAGGTAAAAACTCGATGGGCCCGCCCACCGGAAAACCGGTAAATATTGAAATTACCGGCGACAACCTCGACCAAATGTTGGCAACCAGTCGCGAACTAAAAAAATATTTAAATTCGCTTAAAATAACCGGTATCGAAGAACTTAAAACCGACTTCGATGCGTCGAAACCGGAAATTACCATTGAAATAGACCGCAAACGAGCCAATATGGAAGGTATAACCACCGGACAAGTAGGTATGGAAATTCGTACGGCTGTGTTGGGTAAAGAAATTTCGAAATTCCGCGAGGGCGAAGACCAATACCCTATACAGTTGCGTTACACCGAATTGCAGCGCGAAAACATTGACCGCCTTATGAATTTGAAAATAACCTACCGCGATATGACCACCGGTTTGTTGCGCCAAATTCCGCTTTCGGCAGTAGCCAATGTAAAATACGTAAATACCTACGGCGGTATTAATCGTAAAAACTTAAAACGAGTTATTACCTTGCAGTCGAATGTGTTGGCAGGCAGCAGTGCGCCTGCAATTAACAACGAAATTGCCTTAGCCATGCCAAATTTCAACAAGCCCGAAGGCATTGAAATAAGCATGACCGGCGAAACCGAAGACATAGCCGAAACACAAGCATTCTTAGGCTCTGCCATGTTGCTGGCGTTGTTTGCTATTTTGTTTATTTTAATTACCCAGTTCAACTCAATTGGTAGGCCGGTAATTATTATTAGCGAGGTGCTGTTTAGCTTAATTGGAGTAATTTTAGGTTTGGTAATATTCCGAATGCCTATGGTTATTGCATTTACCGGTATGGGCTTGGTAGCCTTGGCCGGTATTGTGGTGCGTAACGGTATTTTGCTGGTCGAATTTACCGATGTGCTTATCGAGCGCGGATACCGAACTCGCGAAGCCATTATTCTGGCTGGTAAAACACGTATTACGCCGGTATTGCTTACCGCTACGGCTACCATTTTGGGCTTAATTCCGTTGGCTGTTGGTTTCAATATTAATTTCGAATCGTTGTTTACACACTTCGACCCGCAAATATTTATTGGCGGCGATAACGTAATGTTCTTTGGCCCGTTGGCTTGGTCCATCATTTTCGGATTAACCTTTGCAACCTTTTTAACCTTGGTTATTATTCCGGCAATGTACTATATTATGTACGCAGCTAAAATTAAGAGCAAACGCTTTTCGCATAAAACAAAAATGAATTTGAACCGACATTAAGAATTAAAAAGTGCTAAAATCTGAAAATCGGTTTTAGCACTTTTAGAAAATAAATCAAACTTTTCTGCTCGTTTCAATTTATTTTGAAGCGAGCAGTTTTTTTTTGTTGAAGTTTTTTTTTCATTTTTCAGCTAAACGGCATTGGGTTGCATATATTAATAGCTAATTTCAATCTGCTGTTTTTTCAATAAAAATAAGTATTTTTAAACGATTTTTAAAAGCGAAATTATGAAAATTATTCGTGTGTTTTTTTTGCTGCTATGCTTTTTTGTTGAAATTGCTTATGCGCAAACCGTGGTTTTTGGAACTAATAATTACATTGAATACCAACAAGGAACATTGCCTATCATTCTCTCGGTACCGCATGGTGGCAGTCTGGAACCTTCAAGCATTCCTTTGCGAACATGCAATAACCCCACTACCGTTACCGATGCCTTCACTATTGAAACAGCCTTGGAAATAAAAAAGATTCTTTTTGAAACCACCGGCTGTTATCCGCATATTATAATCTGCCATTTGAAACGAACTAAACTCGATTGCAACAGAACCATCGAAAATGGCGCTTGCAGCAATGCAGAAGCCGAAACGGCTTGGAACGAGTTTCATAATTACATTACAATGGCTCGCATTGAAGCGAATAAACAATACAATTTAAACACATTTTTTATCGATTTGCACGGGCATGGAAACCCGATACAACGCATAGAATTAGGTTACTTGTTGTATGACGATGAGTTGGAATTATCGGACTTAACGTTGAATACCGAAAAATACATAAACCTAAGTTCAGTTAAGAATTTAGCGCAAAACAATAAGAATAATTATACCCATTCCGAACTGCTTCGCGGAGCCAAATCGTTGGGTAGCTTACTTAACAAGTATAATTACCCGGCAGTGCCAAGCCAAACCATACCTTCGCCCGGTTTAAATACCGATTATTTTAGCGGTGGCTATATTACTGCAAACCAAACCGGTTACAAAGCCGGTATACAAATAAGCGGTGTGCAAATGGAACTAAATTACACCGGATTGCGCGATAACCAAACCAACCGAAGTAAATTTGCTGTTGCGTTTGCCAATGCCATTATCGAATACGTAAACACCCACTTTACCATGGCTTGGAATAGCTGCAAACCGCTTTCGGTTGCCCAAAACCTTAGCAATTGGAACATAAATGTGTACCCTAACCCTGCAATACAAAACGAAAACTTGCAACTTAGCTTGGGCACTACTGCCGACATTGAATATTCAATTTATAATGCATACGGAATTCAGGTTCGAAAAGGTACCATACACCAATCGGAATATACCTTAAGCACCACCGGGCTTGCAGTGGGCATGTATCTGATATATTTTTATAAGAGCGATTCCCGACAATCAATTATTAAAAAATTGATTATTGAATAAATCGTTGGAATACGGATGGCAATGATTGGGCTGATTAACACAGATAATTCAACCTTACGATGTTATGAATAAGATACAATATTAACCAATTATCCAACGGTGCTTTGCCTTCTTTTGATGTTTTTCGAAGGAATATTTTTTTCGTCAGCTAATATATTTTTCAATTATAAAATAGGGTGCAAAAAAAAACTAAATTGGAATAAAGCAAAGTAGCCATGCTGAATTAGTAAATGTTTTTCTATCTTTACTAAATAAAAAAACGATTTTTTATTTATAATGTATAGAAAACTAATTATTGCTTTACTTATTTTTCTGTTTATCAATTCATTAAGGGCTGAATATAAAACTAATGTTCATCTCATTTCGCGGCGCGAAGGGCTATCAAACGGTGCCGTAAATGCTATTGTAACAAATGCCGAGGGCTATATGTGGTTCGGAACTTGGAACGGGCTTAACCGCTACGATGGCAGCAATATGGTTACTTATTTGCCGGGCAACGATTCTAATTCCATTCACAACCATGTAATTAGGGAGTTGTACCCCGAAAGTTCCGGCAATATATGGATGCTAACCAATAAGGGCATTGGTTTATACGATAATATATACGATCGATTTACGTCGTATTTTACAAAAGAATTGGAGCAGGTAAATTACGAAGACGATATTGCAATTTGCCGGTCGGATGCTTACGGAACGATGGTTTCCATTTTTGGACGCGGTATTTTTACATTCAACGAAAAAACGAAACAATTCAATAAAATTATTTTCGATAAAACGTCGCAATCGGTTTCGTTAAGTATTAAACGCATTTTTATAGTGAACAATCGGGTTTATTGCATTTCCGGAACCGGCGAATTATTTGAATTATCAGGCAAAAGGTTTCAATCGGTTTTGCAATTGCCAATAACCGGAACTTTGGCGGCTACAATTTCAGTAGTCCTCAACAATCGTCCGTTTATTCTGGTTGCACAACGATCCGGCGATGCGCTTTTGATCGATTTGTCGGCTAAATCGGTTCGCAGTTTAAAAATAGACGACGATATTATTACCTCATTTGCAATTTCGAAAAATAGCGTATTTCTTTGGGTAGGAACCGAAAAAGGCAAAATTTACCGTTTCAACTTACTTACTTATAAGTTCGAATTATTCAAAATAATTTCGGGTTTACTTACCGCTAACCCTATTGCTACCAGAATTTTGAGTATTTATGAAACCGAAACCGATATTTTATGGATTGGTACCGACGGCAATGGAATTTATACGCTTAAACTCACCGAATTTCCCAACAAAAGCCTTTCATCCAATCAATTAGGTTATCCTATTGTTCGGTGCATTTTGGTTACTCGCAAAAATAATGTGCTGGTGGGTACAAAAGGCGGCGGAATTGATGTTTTTGATGCAACCGGTAAGCATATTAAGCTTATTTCGGTTAAAAATGGGCTAAGTAACAATTCGGTACTTTCTTTCCATGAGCACGTCGATGGTTCCATTTGGGTTGGCACCGATGGCTTGGGTGTTGATATTATTTCGTCTGATTATAAAACGGTACATAATTTTCCGCGCGATTTTAAAACAATAAACCCTATAAATTTCGCATCGGTTTATCGAATTTTTGAAGATTCGGACCACCGTATTTATTTAGGAACCAGCGGTTTTGGTGCTATTATGGTTGAATTTGAAAAGAAAAAGCCTAATATACCCATAAGTTGCGAGCAATTGATACTCGA
>JAIFNC010000320.1 GCA_020047935.1 Bacteroidota bacterium | reverse complement strand
GGTTGTAGATGTCGTACGTAAACACAGTATTTAAACCGC
Organism: Bacteroidota bacterium; assembly: GCA_020047935.1. Classification (GTDB taxonomy): domain Bacteria; phylum Bacteroidota; class Bacteroidia; order Bacteroidales; family JAIFNC01; genus JAIFNC01. The sequence goes on along the minus strand of JAIFNC010000320.1, from coordinate 5,107 downwards.
AACCCAAAGTGTATTCGGTGGGTTGCCCGGCAGCGTTTTCGGTTTTGGCTGTGCAAATAGTATGTACGCTTTGTTTCACGATGCTTTTTTGGTAAAAATATTAGTTTTTGCTTTACCTACAAAACTTGCTTTATTAAAAACTCAAAAGTTTTTGCAAACCCTACAAATTTTTGAAAATCGGCAGGGCTTGTTGGTTTTTTTTTGCCATGCATGTGTCCTCACATGCAACCTGTTATAGCGCAGTTGCGGACACCTGCTTGGGCGAAAAAATTAAGTTCTGAATATTCCGTCTTTTTCATGTGTTTTAGAACATGGAATTTGGGAATAAATTTGAAAGCTACTAACTTTGAGGAAAGAAAGTAGCTTTATTCAATACTATAATTTTAAAAAATTAAAATACAGAAAAGAATTAAAAAATTGTATTTTTTGTGAAAAAGATTTACCTGAATAATTATTTTCATCGATATATCTAACTCTTTTCGAATTTAAGTGTTTTTACGTATTCTTAAATAATGAGTATTATATCTAATTTCAATTTTTTCTTTTAGCATATTAATCTTTGCCATAATTTCGTTTTCATTTTTAAACAATTTTAATAACTCAGATTCTTGTACTTCACCTTGTTTCCATCTAAAATAAGCAATAAAATCTACAACGAAATCATTTTCATAATTCTTTATTGCCCATTTTATTTCTTCAATTGCAGTTCTCCAGTGTTGTGTTTCAACAATACTACGTAGTGAAATATCAAAGTAATAAGAATATTCATTTGATTTAGGTTTAAAATCATTAAGGATTTTTAAAATAAAATCAATAGACCAATCTTTAGATAAAACTGCACATAAAGTAAGTAATGGCGAAATTAGTTTCTTATTTTCATTCTCATCAACAATTTCAATGGTTTGCCTTATTACATCTTCACACTCAATTGCTTTCCCTATAAGAATAATAGCATTTAAACTAATAAATTTCTCTTTTTGTGTACCGAAAGTAGCAAAATCTTTTAAAAAAGTAAAAAAAAGCTCTTTTTCGTTCTCTTCAGCCAACTTGCTGTATTCAACTTCCAACTGATATACCGGTTCCAATTCAATAGGTCCATGTATAATTTTAAAAATCATCTCTTTCATTTCTATCTTATTATATTGATTTTAGATGGAGGTATAATATCATAAAACCTATATTGAGGCACTCCATTATACCAATTAGTCCTAGGACTAAAGAACGTTGGTTTTGCATTTATTTGCAATATACTAAACCCACTATCAAACTTACCTACAGTTTCAGACCACAGGTTTTAGGTGGCTTTTGCTTTAGATTTTCTGTTTCGCTATCTTATATTTCAACTGATAGGATTGGGGTATTTTTTCAATACCTATTTCTTCTATGCATTTTACAAATGCTTTATAGTCGTTCCTTTCCCAAGCTTTTGAAGCTGTCTCTAATGTCTGCCGTTGAATTAATTCAGCAGTATAATTGCTACTTTCTTGCTCAATGAACTTTACTAAATGTTTGATATTTCCTTTCAATATTTCAGAACCTTCTTTTTGAGTAAAAAGGGAAGTAAGGTTTTTTACAAAGACATCTGGTGCGACCTGGCTAATTTGCAATTCAGAGTTAAAAATATTTTTTACTACGCTATCATTTAACGGATATAATACTTCATCTCGTTTCCCTATTTCAATAAAGTTTGACCTTTCGTAATCATTATAGACTATACCTATTTCCATTTTAGAAGAACTAAAACGGATAATGTTGTTTAGCTCTTCTACCACTTCAAAGCCTTCATTTTGAAGTATAGGCAAAAGCTCTTCTTTTACAAGTTTATTAAATTCCATAGTTAAATTATCTTATTGGTGGCAACCAAGCTCCTTGCCCTGAATTATAAAACCAACCACGACTTTGTAATAAATTTCGTTCTGCATTTAAAAACCCACCTGTAGGAATCAAATTACCATTAGGCAAACGATACGAGTCAAATATTGGCTTACCCAAATTCATTTCACTTCTCAAAAATCCTGAATTCTGTTTCCAATTTAATTTTGGCGAACCTTGGTCATACATTTTCAAAAATCTGTCCCCACTTTTCCAACCTGCTGATGATGTAGCTTCCTTAGAACCAAACTTAAATAAATTCAGCCCACCTTCTGCTCCCCCCTTAGTGGCACCACTCCAAATCGGCATTCCATCTGCATTAAGTTGACTACGCGAAATATCGCCTTGCCTTGGCAAAACGTCATCATAAGCTGTTTCAATTCGTGCCTTTGGATTCGGAACAATAACTTCGGCTTTGGCTTGCTCAACTTTTATTGATGAAAGCGAAGGTATATTTGCTATAGGTTTTGGTATTGCTTTGCCTGTCCAAAAATTTAGCCCTGCACTTTTTGCAGCCAAACCACCAATAACACCTGAAGGTACCACACTCATAGCCATTCCCATTAGCACTTGTTCGCCGGTGGGCATTGGGTCGCCAAAAAAGATATTGTTACCTATAGATGTTACTGCTGTTCCTGAAAGGTATGCACCTCCACTTGAAATCATAGCAGGTATTGCCCCCAAACCGGGCGTACCGGCTCCGTAATACATTGCAATTCCGCCTAACGCACCAACACCATAGGCAGCAGCTAAATTACCCCACTTAAAACCATCTGCTGTAGCAATTCTGTTCCAATGGGTTGCAGTATTAACTATTCCTCCAAAATCAGCCATTAAAGCAACAGGCAAAAACGCTTGTCCGCCGGGAATGAGTAATGCTGCTAATGTAAAGATAAAATCTCCACTCGGGTCGGTAAACTTAAGTGGGTTATTCCAACAATACGCATACCGGTTAAAGCTTTGCGTGTAGCCCGGTGCTTGTACATAGTTATCGGGCGAGAGCATACGTCCCAGAACCGGGTCGTACATTCTGCCGTTCATGTTTATTAAACCAAATTGCGGCAGGTGCTCGTGCCCGGTATAGCCACGGTCGGTAATTTGCAGTGCCGGTACGTTGGTGTATTTCCAATCGGCAGGGTTACGCAAGCGGCCCCAAGCATCGAAGCTGCGCTTGAAAAACTATTCAAAGAACGTGGTTCAAAAATACAAACTTTTTGCAAACGGGCAAAATTTTGTTGTGTTTTTTTGAAGGAAGTGAGGGTTTGATATTTGAGTTTAATTTGATACTAATCCAAAATAAAATTTTCAAAAGAATCACCAAATTCGAATTCAAGTCCTTTAGCTACAACAAAACCGCCGTTGGTAACTAACCTAAATTCTGAATTTTTGTCCGTTACATGCGTAACTTCAAAATTTTCAAAATAATCGAAGTCTGTTTTTATAATTAAATGTACATTCAAAGCACTAAATTTACCTTTAAAACTCACACAACCAATACCAATAAAATATATAACCTCATCCAAATTTATTCTTCGCAAACGAATAGCAATCCTTTTCAAAGTACAACTATACAAAACTACTTCCAATGTTGAACCTTCAAAGGTATCTAATATTTTATTTGCCTCTTGTATTTCTGTAAACAATTTCATTTTATTTATAAGTTAATCAATATTTTAAAGCTCTCGCAAAAAACACTCACTTTATAATTTAATAAACCTTAATCCATCCCAAATAACTTGAGAACCATTTTGAAAAAAAACTGTTTTCTGTAATAAATTGGGATTATTAATGATATATTGAAACTCATAATTAGTCATACCCGGTTTCAGATATGCTGGATTAAAGTTGGTAACATCAAACCTGATTAGACGAGCATTGGCTGTTGCTTCTTGAAACGATTGCTTGAAATAATAGTTGTCCATTGATGCTCTACCCCAATCAATCTTTGTTAATCCTGATTGTTGCCAGCCAGCATTTTTATAGGTAATTGCCCCAGTTCCTCTATGTAATGCCAAATCAGAGTCTAAACCTAATCCTATAGTTTTCTCAGACCATACTGGCATTCCGTCATTTACCGACGGATTTGTTAGCTTCAGTTGTCCTTGCCTTGGCAACGCTTCATCAGCTTCCAATATCCTTGCTTTTGGATTCGGAACCGTAACTTCTGCTTTTTTCTGTTCTATTTTTATGTTAGCTAACGATGGTAAGGGTTTTAGCGGTTGTGGTCGGGGTATGGCGTTACCGTTCCAAAAATTGCGTCCGTTGGCATAAGCTGCTGCTCCGTTCATAATGCCACCGGTAAGCATTGCTGTTCCCATTCCGACAAGAAACTGTTCGGGTGTAAGCAAGGGGTCGCCAAAATATAAATGGTTTAGCGTATTGGTAAATAATGTACTTACACCATACGCCGCTCCGGAAGCAACTGCACCGCCTATAAAACCTCCGGCACCAACTGCCGTACCGAATGCAGCTAACGAGCCTCCAAAGGTAACTGCTGCTAAAGCACCACCACCTGCGCCTATACCAAATGCAATTAAACCATCTTGGTTGAACTGAAAACCATGTATTCCCCAGTTTACTACTCCACCTATTGCAGCACCAATTACAATATGCCAAAAATCTCCACTCGGGTCAGTAAATTTCAGCGGGTTGTTCATGCAATACGCATACCTATTATAGCTTTGCGTGTAACCCGGTTCTTGCACATAGTTATCGGGCGATAGCATACGTCCCAGAACCGGGTCGTAAAAACGGCCGTTCATATTTATCAGGTTAAACGCTGTTAAATGCTCATGAGCGGTGTAGCCTCGGTCGGTAATTAGTAATACCGGTACGTTGGTGTATTTCCAATCGGTTGGGTTACGTTGGCGGCCCCAAGCGTCGAAACTACGTTCGCGCAGGTAGGTGCCATTGTGGTTTATTATGTGGGTAATGCTGCCTAAATGGTCGGTGGCAATGTAGTAAATTGAATCGGCTCGACCGGTTTGCTTTTCGTATATGGCGACCAAACCAAAAGGGCTTGAAATATAATACAACTCGCGAACTACGCTGCCGGTTTTAATTTGCTCGTAGTTGCCGGCAAAGATTTTTTCGGTATTTATAGTATTATTCTGTTTTAGTTGTGTATAGGTTCGTTGTCCCTCAGTACCGTATTTAATTGTTATGTCGTAGTTATCTTGATGAATGTTATCAACTTTACCGTCTGCATTGTAAAACATTTCTTGTCGTGGGGGGA
>JAIFNC010000176.1 GCA_020047935.1 Bacteroidota bacterium | reverse complement strand
CGCGACGAAAACAATTTATTGCTAATTAGCGACAGCACTCGGTTGCTTACCGAAATTATAAGCAACAACGATGCGCATTATATTTACGAACGTATTGGCGAGAAGTACAAGCACATTTTAATCGATGAGTTTCAGGATACTTCGGGTTTTCAATGGATTAATTTTAAACCGCTGATTTCGAATAACATTGCCGGTGGCACGCAGAATTTAATTGTGGGCGATATTAAGCAATCTATTTACCGTTGGCGCGGAGGCAATTGGAGGTTGCTGCTTTCGAAAGCGGCTGCCGATATTGGCAAACAGAACGTAAAGGACGACAGTTTGCATACAAACTACCGAAGCCACAAGAATATTATCGATTTCAATAATACCATTTTCAGCAATGCTTCAACCCTGTTGCAGCAGCAATTTAACGACGAATTGGCCGACTCGGTAGGATTTAAACCGCTTGCCGATTCGCAAGAAGTTCCTATAAATGAAGTGCTTGTAAAAGCATATGCCGATACGGTGCAATTGCCGAATAAAAAACTTGGCGGTGTGGTTCGCATCGATTTTATTGATACTAAACCGTTGGAGAACAATGAGGAATTATATGATGTAATTGGCGAATTGCTTCCCCAACGTATTGAAGCCCTGCTCGCATCTAAAGAACCAAAAAATATTGCTATTTTGGTTCGAAAAAACAAAGAGGCAAAGGCGGTGGTTAAAATGCTGTCGGATTATAAGCTACTTAACCCGGACAGCCCGAGGTACGATATTATTTCGGGCGATGCGCTGGTGTTAAAACAATCGCCGGCAATAAAACTTATTCTGGCAGCACTTAAATACTTGCAAAATCGAGCCAACAGTTTCAGTTTGCGCACTTTGGTGTTGGAGTATATATTTTATTTTGAAACTGAATCAACTGAATTAAATGAAATATTATTAGGAAAAGACAACGATTCGGAATTGTTGAGCTTCTTGCCCGTGGAATTTACTTCTCAAATTGAAGAAATAATTAAATTTCCGCTTTTCGAAAAAATTGAACAAATTATTGCTGCTTTTGGGTTGAATTTAAAAAGCGAATATATTCCGTATATAGCAGCATTTCAGGATTTTATTTTGCAGTATTCGCAAAATTACGCCACAAGTATCGATTCATTTTTTGAGCATTGGGACAGTTTAAGTACTGACATTACCGTGCCTGTTTCAGAAAAACAAAATGCAATTACTGTAATTACTGTGCACAAATCCAAAGGTTTGGCATTCGATACGGTTATTGTGCCGTTTTGCAATTGGGAACTTGAATCGCCCGGCGTGCTGGCAAACACCATGTGGATTGAACCGGCAAACGAACCGTTTAATAGGTTGCCAATTGTGCCGGTAAAATATTCATCCGAATTGAAATACAGCGAATTAGCTTGGGCTTATTTCGACGAAAAAATGTATCAGTACATGGATGCCATCAATGCATTATACGTAGCTTTTACGCGCGCCAGAACCGATTTGCATATTTTTGCTCCTTATAAAGAGCGCAAGCCGGGCGAAGAATTAAAATCGGTGGGCGAACTATTGCGAAAATCGGTATCGACTAATTCGATGGGTGAAAACAAATTGCTTGACCTGCAACAGTTTATCGAAATAGGAACTAACACCTTTATACTTGATATTGCGCATATTGAATCGGCTCCAAAAACTAAATCAGAAAGTAGCGAGCCTTTTAATTTGAATACTTATCCGGTATTCGATTGGCGCAAACGACTGACTATTAATCCGAAAAGCAGCGAGTTTTATATTGAAAGCATTCAATCGGTACACGATAAAGTGAATTTTGGAACGCTTATGCACAGGTTATTTTCAAAAATAGAAAACCCCGATGAAATTGATTTTGTGATTCATGAAATGGTTTTTGCCGGGCTTATTTCGGAAGAAGAAATGCCGGAAATTAAAACAAAAGTTTCCGAAGTATTAAAAAATCCGGTGGTAGCTGCATGGTTTTCTGCCGAATATGAAGCTATTACCGAAGCAGGCATATTAACCAAAGCCGGTGCTACTCGCATACCCGACCGAATAATTATTAAAGACAATAAAGCTACGGTTATCGATTTTAAATTTGGAAAACCCGAGCCGGAACATACGTTGCAAGTACTTGAATATATGCAACTTACCCGCGAATTGGGTTACGAAAGCGTGAGCGGGATTTTGTATTATGCCGAAACCGATTCGGTGGTCGAAGTGCATGACTAATAGTCGGTAGTGTCTTTGCTTTTTACCGTATTGGGGTCGTATTTATGACGGCTGAATTTTTGGCGATAACGTATAAGCAGTTCCTTAAAAGAATTAAATTCTTCGCGAAAAAACAAACCAATACCCTGAGTATAAGCCGATGAACCATACTGAATAGGGTCGGCGGTTTGTGCAAATGCTTTCATTCGTACTTTGCCGGTTTTGTTTAATTTAACATCAACGTTTAAGTCGCCTTTAAAATCCGACGAACTTTGCAAACCGGCAACTCCCACGTTCGAGTTTACGGTAATTCGGTCGTCCCAAAGTTTGGTAGAAACGGCAAGTTCAACCTGCGTATTTTTAATCGAATCGCCCATTTGGTAATTTACGCCCACATCAAAATTGTCAGATATTTGCGAAAGCCAAACATTCAACTGGTTCGAAATAAGTTCGCCGGTGCCTTGTCCTGCCGAAATGTTCGACATGTCTGAACCATAACCCGGCAAAGGCTGAAATTTATTTAGCACCAGCAACGAGAGCATTTGCTTGTTCAAATCGTCGCTTGAAAGGCTTTTTAAGCGTCCGTTTATGTCTTCCGACTGACTGGTAGAATTAACATCGACACCAAAGGTAATTTGCGGTTTTAGCAGCTTATCGGTCATGTACAAATGGCAATCAACCGGAGAACTTAACCCAATGTGGTCTTCTTCGGGTATTAAATCGTAGAGCGAAGCCTTTTTAATATTATACACGGCGTCTAAATCTATTTGCGCATTAAACGGGTCGCCTTCCCAATTAATAGTACCACCGCGCATAACGCTAAACTTCTTACTGAATAGTCGTTGTAAGGTAAATAAATAACTTCCTTCCTCAATCGTATAATCGCCAAACATATTGAACGTGCCGGCATTGTCTATTTCAATTTTCAAATCGCCATAGCCCTTTCCTTTAATAATATCGCCGGCTCGGGCATCAAAAATTAGTTGCATTTCGGCGTCGGGTGTGGCTTCGAGGTTTAGGTTTAGCTTGTAATTTAGCTTTTTCTTCGATTTTATGTGTTTTTGCGTAAGCAAAGTCGAATCGATGTTTACAAAACTAATAAAATCCGATTCGTACAATTGCGAAGTTCCTGCCAACGGAACTGCAAATCGAGTTCCTTTGCCGGTTTTAGCCGAAATATCGGCAGTAATGTTTTCCAAATTCCCGTAGGCGTTTACCACCAAGCGTTCGGCCAGAGCGGTACCAAAAAAGAAGGAGGAGTCGGTTTCGTGCGTATCGAGAATAGGAATATTATTGCCACTTAATGCAACATCAAAATTAATGTTAGCGAAATAGTTGTGCATAATTTTACCCGATACTTTGGCATTTCCTATTTCTATATTTCGAGCAAATTTTGGTATATCGGGTTTTAGTTGCAAACCGTCGAAAATTATAACGTTTTCGTCGAAAATAATTTTGTTTTTGCCGGTAACCGAATAGCGAGTGCCCAAAAAATCGACCGAGGCACCACCCGAAACAAAGCGCATTACGCCAAAAATAATCGGTTTTTGAACCGTACCGCTAATAAGCATCATTTCGGTGGAGGTTTTAAGGTTTAAATTCGATACAACTCCTTTTAGTACCGGCTGCAAAACCGAAAGATTAAACGTGTCTAAATTTACAATAAAATCTAAGTAACCTCCTTTTGGAGTGTAATTTCCCGAAATATCAATTTTTTGCCTTTTAAGTTTTGGGTTTTTGGTATGTATTTTAACATCAATGTTTTCGTACGTTTTATTCCAAGTAGAATATAAATGAAAATCGTCGTATTTTTCGCCGTTTACAAAGAAATTTATAATGGAATCTTTTAAAATGAAAACCGGGTCGTTGTATACGTTTTTAAGCAGCAGGTCGCCATTCATAACTCCTTTAAGCGCAAACCCGGTTGAATTATCTTTAGAGGTAAAATCTTCAAGTTCCAAATACCTGAATACCATATTCAACGAATCGTCCGGGTTTTCGGATACTTTGCCCCAAACTTTAATTCCTTTATGGTTATTGAAAACAATGAAATCATTAATCGTAATTGCTGTTGAATCAATAATTACCGAACTTTTCTTAATGTTCCATCGGTCGTTGCCTATGGTTATGCGCGAAGGCTTAAAATCGGTTCGTATTTGTGCCGTACTTTTTCCGGGAAGTTTTTCGAATTTCGAAATAAAAATAAGCGAATCGGATTTAGCCCAGCTGCTTTTAAACTCCAAACTATCGGCTTTTAATACCGCATTCAAGTGAAAATTTGGCATTTTAACAAATCCGGCAGCTTCAAATTGTTGCGCTTTGCCCGAAATATTCATCTCCTCCGGCGAACCTTGTCCGAATATGCGCAAATCGAAAAATGCGGCTCCGGGTAGCCGTAAATAGGGCACCATGCCGGCAAACGAAATATCCTTTTCTTCCGAATTATAGTTACCTAAAAACAAGGTGTTTTTTTCTATTTCGAAGGCAGGAAAAAATAAATCGGTGTAGGGCTTTATATCTTTAAAATTTAGGCTCCAATTAAAATTATTTTGGTGAATTATTTGCTCGTTTGCTAAACTGTCGGCTGCGCTAAGCGTAAAATACGAAGGTAAGTAAGAAGCCATCGCAACTTTTGCCTCACGAATAAGTTCTTGCGAATTAAACCATCCGAAGAGTTCAAAATCGGCCGCATCCGACGAAAGTGTAATTTGTTTTTCCGGTTTTTTGTTGTTGTATTGTCGGAATTTTGAAATTAAAACAATCGAATCGGTTGCCAATCGTTTGTCTGCTCGGCGGTAATTTAAATTATTAATTTTAAGTTTGCCTTGTATATTATCAATATTACGAGCCGAGCATAGCCCAAATATAAACTAAAATCGTATTTCGGAACCGAATCTTCGAAACTAAAGCCGCCCAAAAAGTTTGCGCTTAAATTATCGTCGTTTATATCAATTCCACCGGTAAACGATTTGTTGGTAAATTCGCCGTTTGCCACAATGTTCCGATAATTATAGCCATTCAAAAACATTTCGCTTACCTCGCCGTTCATGCTGCCCGATATTTTTTTATTCAATATGGTAGTATTGGTCGAGCCTGAAAAACTAATATTACCCAACATTTTCGAATTTTGAAGTTTGGCCAAATTAAAATTGGTAGTTTCGATGGCACCGTCAATCGTAAATTCGTTTTTTTGGGGTCGGCTAAGTGTTATATCGCTTTTTATATTGCAAGGTTTCCCAATCGCTGAATTTCCTTTGGAAGTTTTAAATAAGCCTTGTATTGTTTCGGAATATTCAGTTCCTGCACATCGGTTGGCGAAAGGGTTAAATTATTGATATCGAAGTATAAAAATGTTTCTTCAATTTTTGGCAAACCGGTAGCCGAAATAGATGCGGACATGGCGGTATTTTTACCGGTAGAAATAAACAGTTTTTTTACACTAAAATCGGATACAGTACCTGAAAGTATGCCCGAAAATTTTGCACTTGCCTCAAAATCTTTAACTTCCGGAACAAAATAACGAATATCGCTCAGTTGAATTTCCGAAATCGAGTCGGCGTTTAGCAATAAGTTAACTTCAGCATTAAACTTGTTAAACGATTTCCAATCGGTAAACTCCAGTGCAAGACTGTTCCAGTTTACCATCGAACCCAAAGCGGTTTTTAATTGAATTTCGGAAACTACAACGCTCGTGTCGTTTATTATTGCACCCGCTGTAAAATTTTCAATAGCAAGCCCCGAATTTTCAACAGCTTGCAAGTTTTTAAGTTTCAACGAAATATCTTTGGTAATATAAATTTCTTCCAACGCCAAATTTATATTTTTTATGCTGAAACAGCTTGGATTAAATCGGTTTGGCGTAAGTTTCGCCGTATCTATTCGGTAATTGAACGTAGAATTTGTAATGTTTAAGTTATTGCAAATTAGCGAAATAGGTTTCGTTTTTTCTGTCGAATCCTTAGGCTCGGTGCTTGCAAATTTAGCAAGAAAAAAAGCTAAATTACTGCCGGTAGAATCGTAATGCAGAAAAAACTTAGCACGGTCTAAATTTACGGTGAATAAAGAAAAACGATTTTCGGTAAGGGCTATTTTGTTTAATTTAACATTCAAACTGCCGGCATAAATCAAAGTATCGCCGCGCTCATCGGGTACATAAAGTTTTTCGAGCGTAAGTTCCGAGAGTCCGCGCAATTTAAAATAAGCTAATTGAATGTTTGTATGCTTATTTTCATTGAAATTTTCAATTACTTTTTTAACAATAAAAGTCTGAATTGCAGGAATTTGAACCGCAATTAGCAAACTTAACAGCAGCCCCGTAAAACTGCCTAAAGTAACAAGTGTTATTTTTACTCTTTTTGTAATATCTTTGTCGTTAAAATTTTGAGCAAATATAGCCGGTTTTCTTTACTTTCAATGTACAAAAAGTTTACCGGGTTAAAATTTATAACGTAAAATGAGCATTCATATTTTAGGCATCGAGTCCTCTTGCGACGATACTTCGGCTGCAGTAATTTCCGACGGTTTTTTGGCTTCCAACTTCATTGCAAACCAGAAAGTTCATGAAATTTACGGTGGCGTAATTCCCGAATTGGCATCGAGGGCGCACCAACAAAATATTATTCCTGTGGTTGATACCGCGCTAAAAATGGCAGGGCTTAAAATATCCGATATTTCGGCAGTGGCTTTCACTCGCGGCCCCGGATTGCTGGGCTCGCTGCTGGTCGGAACTTCGTTTGCCAAAGGCTTGTCTATTGCAAAAAATATTCCTATGGTCGAAATAAACCATCTGCAAGGTCATGTGCTGGCGCATTTTATTAAAGAACATAACAAAGAAAACATTCTGCCCGAATTTCCTTTTTTGTGCTTGTTGGTTTCCGGCGGCAATACCCAAATTATTGTAGTGCGCAATTATTTCGAAATGGAAATTATTGGCGCTACTATCGATGATGCAGCCGGAGAAGCTTTCGACAAAACAGCAAAAATTTTAGGCTTGCCTTATCCCGGCGGACCGCTTATCGATAAATTGGCAACCGCTGGCAACCCGAACGCTTTCGAATTTAATAAACCTAAAATTCAGGGGTTGGATTATAGTTTTAGCGGATTTAAAACTTCAATTTTGTATTTTATTCGCGACCAAATTGCCATCAATCCCAATTTTATTGAAGAAAACCGGGCAGATTTGTGCGCTTCGGTTCAGCGCACCATAGTTGAAATATTAATGGCAAAAGTAAAACGAGCCGTACGTGAAACCGGAATTAAACAAATAGCCTTGGCAGGCGGCGTATCGGCAAATAGCGGTTTGCGCGAAGCTTTTGCCGAATTTGCCCAAAAAGAGCGAATCACTGCTTTTATTCCGGAATTTAAATTTACTACCGACAATGCTGCAATGATTGCAATAACAGGCTATTACAAATTTTTGCAAGGCGAATTCGCTTCGCTCGATATGGTGCCGTTGGCGCGAATGTCGTTCTAAATTGTGTCTGTATTTTTGTTCAGAAAAAATACATAGTTAGTAATAAGGGGTTTGCAGAGGACAATAAAAAAAAGTACGATTTTTTTTTGTTTATCGGGCAGTATTGTTAATTTTAACTTTCGGTTAGGCGTAGTTTTACTTTAATACCGTTTAGGTAAAAAATATAAAATTAGGAACATGAAGTTAGGACTAATAGGTTACGGCAGAACCGGTAAAATAGTTGCCGAAGCTGCGCAAAAGCGTGGACACGAAATAGTTAGTATTATCGATTTAAACCGTCCCGATACTTTTTCAGCCAAGGTAGATTGTTATATCGATTTTTCAACTGCCGAAGCTGTACACAAAAATATTATAGCATGTTGCAATATAGGAGTTCCAATAGTAATTGGTACTACCGGTTGGTTAAATGATTTAAGCAAATTTGAACAAATTTTTGTTGAAACCGGCAATAAAGGTATATGGTCGGGCAATTTTTCGGTAGGCGTAAATTTATTTTGGCAAATTGTTGCCGAAGCTGCCGCAAAATTTTCGAAATTTTCCAACGACTACGATGTTTCGGTTCACGAAATTCATCATAAAAATAAAATCGATTCGCCTTCGGGCACCGCACTCCGTACGGCTGAAGTTATTTTAGAAAACTTTTCAACAAAAAACAGCACAATTACCGAAACCTTACAGCGCAAAATTTTACCGAACGAATTGCACGTAAGCTCAGCACGATACGGAGAAGTGGTTGGCACGCATACCACCGTTTTCGACAGTTTATTCGATTCGGTTGAAATTACCCATACAGCCAAAACTCGTGAAGGCTTTGCTTTGGGCGCAGTATTGGCTGCCGAAATGGTAATGGATCTGAAACCGGGTTTTTATAAATTCAGTAATATTTTTGAACAATTATACAAATAAATAATATGACAAATTTTTTCTCCGGAACCATAACCGCAGTAATTACGCCATTTACTGCCGAAAATACGATTGATTTTAATGCACTCGAAAAAATTATTGAAGCGCAAATAGCCGGCGGAGTCGAAGGTATTTTATTTGCCGGAACTACCGGCGAAAGTCCGACACTTACCACAAAAGAACGCGAAGAACTGTTTGGCAAAGGAATGGAAATGGTAAACAAACGCGCCTTTACTGTGCTCGGTACCGGAACCAACGATACGGCGCATTCAATCGAGAATGCAAAGCTTATAACCAAATTGCGCCCCGATGCACAATTGGCGGTAAACCCTTATTATAATAAACCTACGCAAAAAGGTTTGTACGAGCATTTTACTGCTATGGCAAATGCAACCGATATTCCTATAATTCTTTACAATATTAAAGGCAGAACCGGAGTAAATATCGAAACCGATACCTTGGTTAAACTTGCCGCGCATAAAAATATTAGAGCGGTTAAAGAGGCCAGCGGCGACTTACCGCAAATGATGGATGTATTGCGAAAAGTTCCTGCCGGTTTTTCGGTACTGGTTGGCGACGATTTGCTGTTGCTTCCTTTTATGGCTTGCGGCGGACATGGTTTGGTGTCGGTAGTTTCGAATATTATACCCAAAACCTGTTCCGAAACTGTAAGGCTCTGCTTGGATGAAGAGTGGGAAGAAGCGCGCTACGATTTCTTTAAAATGATTGATATAATTAATGCCATGTTTATTGAAACAAATCCTATTCCGGTTAAAGAAACAATGGCACTATTGGGCTATTGCAGACCAAATATGCGTTTGCCTATGTGCAATGCCGAACCGGCAACTTTAGACAAACTGAAAAAAATGATTGGTATGATTCAGAAAATGGAAAAATAACTTACTTTTACAAAAAGTATAGTTTTTGCGTTATTTTCGGCCTATAAATAAGCTTGTGGAATGAAAAAGAAAATATTAATTGTTGACGATGAAAAGCTTTTAAGAGATTCGCTGCTTGAATTTTTAAAAGACGATTTGTATGAAATTGAATCGGTTACAAATGGACGGGAAGCAATTGATTTTCTTAATCGGCAAAAAATCGATTTATTAATGACCGATATTATTATGCCCGAAATGGAAGGCATGGAATTAATTCGAATTGTACGCAGAAAGTTTCCGAACTTGCCTATAATTGTAATGTCGGGAAATACCATGGGTTACGATTATTTAGAAGCTGCTCGATTGCTTGGTGCAAAGGAAAGCATCCGGAAACCGATTGATTTAGGAAGTATTAAGAAAACCGTAATGAAATATATGATTGACTAAATAGTAGAATGAAGAACGGTTTATACCTATATTGTTTTATTTTGCTGCTTTCGAACTTCTTGTCGGTAACTGCTTACGGACAAGAAAGTTTGAAAGATTCGTTATATGAAAATTTGAATAAAGCTAAAAATGAGGGCAAAATTGAAGAATTTATAGCACTTACCCATAGTTTTGCAATTGTAAATCCTACCGAGGCTATTGCCATATGCACCAAATTGCTCGAAGATAAAAACGTACTACTTACGAAAAAGAATGAATTCGAAATTATTAAATGCCTTGCAAAATCGAATTTCGAATTGCAAGAATTTAAAAAATCGGAGGAGTTGTATTTGCGAGCTTCGCAAATTGCCGGTGCACTTGGCTTAGAAGACGAACTGTTGCAGTGCCGAATCGGTTTTTCTGCAACTCTTATTGAAAC
>JAIFNC010000239.1 GCA_020047935.1 Bacteroidota bacterium | reverse complement strand
TCGAATTCGTGCCATTTGCCTTGTGTATTCACTTTATCGGCGGCGGTGCTTTTTATTAATAATGCTTTTCCCATGGTGGCGTATGTTTGCTTTATTTTTTATCGTTTTTTTTTATTCTTTACGAAGTTTTTATGCTTTGCGTTTACCTCGTCGGGGTAATTAGCTGCGTAAATTAAACTTTGTAAAACAATAATAATCGGCTTTTCGTTGCAAATCAATTACTTGTTGCTTTAATTCCATTTATTCAGTCTTCTGAATATTAACAGTTTCCTTATAACTTAGCGTTATACTTAAACAACCTTAACTTATTTATTACAAAGTTAGTAAATAACCTCAATTTACTTCGATTTTAAACTCTATTTAATAAAATTCAAACGTAAATTTCACTTTAAAATTTGAAACCAATTGGTAAAAGTAAATAATTCCGATTATTTTTGAACAAAATTGCAATTTTTAATTATGAATACTCAATTCGAAATTTATCGCGCACAAAATTCCGAAATCGAAATTTCGGTACAGTTTGAAAATGAAAGCGTTTGGCTTAATCGCCATCAACTTTCTATTCTTTTCGACCGCGACATTAAAACTATTGGAAAACACTTGAACAATGTTTTTAATGAAGGCGAATTGGAAAAAAACGCAACTGTCGCAAATTTTGCGACAGTTCAAACTGAAGGAAATAGAGTTGTTGAACGTATAATTGAGTTCTATAACTTAGATGTAATAATTTCAGTCGGATATCGTGTAAACTCAAAACGAGGAACACAATTTAGACAATGGGCTACACAACGTTTAAAAGACTACCTTGTAAAAGGTTACTCTATAAATGAAAACAGATTGAAGCAAAAGCAGCAGGAAGTTGAATATTTGAAGACGGGTATTCATATTTTAACCAGAGCAATTGAATCAAATACTGAAAATGCTGTAGATGAAACGTTGAAATTATTTTCGAAAGCCTTAGAGCTACTCGACGATTACGACCATGAACAACTTGATTTTAAAGGCAAAACAATAAAAGAAGCTGAATATCCGACGGAAGAAGAATACTTGAAAGTTATTGCGGATATGAAATCGGAATTTGAATCGAAGGTTTTTGCTAAACCAAAGGATAATAGTTTTAGCAGTTCTATAAACCAAATTCGTGCAAGTTTCGATTCGGTTGATTTATACCCGAGTATTGAAGAGAAAGCAGCTGTATTACTATATCTTATTGTTAAGAATCATTCGTTTGCCGATGGAAATAAAAGAATTGGCGCTTCATGCTTTTTGTTCTTTTTAAATCGAAATCAGATGCTTAACAATTCGCAAGGTAAACCAATTATAAGCAACGAAGCTTTGGCTGCAATTACTTTGTACACAGCAAATAGCAGAACTGAAGAAATGCATACAGTTATTAGACTAATAGTAAGTATTTTGAACAGAAACAAATAAAAAGCAACCCGACGATTTTTGATTAGTCGTCGGGTTTTTATTTTCATTTAAAGCAACCCTAAAACCCGTACAACATTTCCAAGGTTTTGTATATACGCTTAGTTAGTTTTTCCGATTTGTTCGAAATGGTTTCGTCGTCGTGCGATTTTTACAGAACACAGATAAAATTGATTTTTATTATTCATTCAAAAAAAATATCGGTGCTGCTTGTATCAACTTTCTTTTCAAGCATTTAAAGGCTTAAAATTTTCAGGGCGAAATTCAAACGAAAATTTCGTATTTCCCACTTCAAACAACAATCCGAACTAACCTTACAAAGCAAATTATTTTTCCAACTTTCAGCATTTTTCATGCAATTTATGCTTAACAATTGCAGTTTTATTTCCGTTGTACGTTAATTCAAACTTTTTTAAATAACTTGCAACCGAATTGCCGGTACACAAACTACAACCTGCTAAGTTTTATATTGTAACTTGATTTCAAGTACTTATTTAAAAGAAAACTTAAACTATAAACACAAATGAAAACTTTTTTACTCGTACTTTTTTTTATTTCTTTCGGAAATATCAGTTTTGCACAAAACAACAATGTAAGGTTGAGTTACCTAACAGATTGCAATATTCAATTTGCAACAGAACAAGTTGGGTACGCTTATTTTTATTCTTTATTTTATAAGACGCTAAATGGCGGAATGAATTGGGAAAAAATTTACACTGAATCTACCAATACCATTTTAGCCTTATCGTTTATTGATGAAAATATTGGATATATAGTAAAGAAAGAGTTACCTGAATTGGGTCTTTATAAAACAATCAATGGTGGCGTAACTTTTACAAAAATTTCAAGTATTGCAGAACAAGGTACATTTAGCATGAAATTTATTTCGGAAAACAAAGGGGTAATCGTATTTGTAGAAAACGCGGTATCTTATGTAACTACCGATGACGGAAAAACTTGGAAAAAGCGGTCGGCACCTGAGGCTGTAAAGAATTCGAACATAACTATCTTAAACGAAAATACTTTTTTTGCATCCTGCTATTCGCAAGCAACCCGACAAGCCGACCTACTTCGAACTGAAAACGGGGGCGATACGTGGGAAAATATAAAAACATTTAAAGAATACCACATTAGAGCTACTCAGTTTGTTGACAGAAATATTGGCTTTATTTGTCATCTGCCCTATATGTCGAAAACTACCGATGGAGGTATTACTTGGGAAACAAATTCAATCGATAATTTAGTTAGTGGGTCTTCCTATGGACCAATTACATTTCGCTTTTTTGATTCAAAAAACGGAATAATGATTGCTGACGAATATGGTTCAATTTTCAAATTATTTGAAACTAACGATGGCGGCATAACTTGGCGTAAAAAATTATTCAGTTCACCTTCCATAAATAACTCTACTATCAACCGAATTTTTTTTCTGAATAGAAACGTAGGATTCATGATTGGTGATATAGGTGATTTTTATGTAACTAAAGACGGTGGAAACTCATGGCAGGTATATTATGAACAGGATAAAATTCTGTATCTTAATTCAATTTGCAAAATTAATTCGAAAGAAGCAATTACAGTAGGCAGCGAGGGTTATTGCGTTATTAATAGTGCATCAGGAGAAGAACCTATCGATTTAAAAACCAAGGAAACGTTAATTTCGGTTGTTTTTACCGATTCATTAAAAGGAGTAATAATAAGCGAACAAGGTTCGATATTTTATTCGGAAGACTCGGGAAGAACTTGGATTAAGAAATTAACAGACGCCAACGGATTTAAAGACTTAACTTGCAACGATTCAATATGCATGGCTGTAGGAGGTAATGCCACAATCTACTTATCGGAAAATAGCGGGAGTTCATGGAAGAAAATAACGTACAACGACCCGGATGTAGTTGGATATACGAAAGTTATGCATTTTGATAAATGTGCAATAGTCAATAAAGATACAATAATTGCAGCCGGGACTCAAAACTATGAATGGCCGGATGGAATGTTTTCTTCAAATCTTAGGATAATCAGGTCGGTAGATAATGGTAAAACATGGGTAAAATCCTCGTATAAACTTTCAGCACCGGGAGGCGGAAATCTTTTCGCATTGAAGTTTTTAGGGAATAGGGAATTATATATGGTCTTTATGAATAGAATACATAGATCAAAAGACTATGGATTGACTTGGACCGAAGGAGGTGAAGATTATAATTTACCAAGGAAATTAAAGGAACAGGAAGACGGAACATTGATTGGACTCATCGGAGATTGGGATAATTACATTAAAAAATCCAAAGACTTTGGTTACACTTGGGAAACTATTAAAGTTTTTGATTACCAAGACCGTATAAACGATTTCGTAATTACTGAAAACTATACGTATTTCATTAGGGATAAAGTTATTCTACTCCCTTTGGAAGTTATTACACTTTCTAAAACCGAAATAACTACTTCGGTAATTAGCCTACCGAATGAAAGTGTAAAAATATACCCAAATCCAACCAACGGACATATAAGCATCGAATCGGCAGTGCCGTATACCGGAGTTTCACTTTACTCTTTAGCCGGAATTAAGGTAGGTTCATACGAAAATGCAAGCGAAATGGACCTAACATCGATTAACGCCGGTATTTATATGATTGTGCTGCACCATTTGAACGGAAAAACCACGAGTGTAAAGCTGGTTTTAACAGAATAAATAATTGATTCGGAAGAAATAGAAAAATAGCATTTTACCTTAAAACCCGACGGAATTGGGAAACCGTCGGGTTTTTGTTTTAATTAAAAGCAAACCTAATACCCATACAACATTTCCAAAGTTTTGTAAATTCGCTTAGTTAGTTTTTCCGATTTATTCGAAATGGTTTCGTCGTCGTGCGATTTTATAAACATATCTTTAAACGAATCGTAAGGCGAACCGAATACTCCGGTTTTAAAGCTTTTTGGTGCAATATCGGTGTCGTTTGGTCGGTAAATATTTTGGTTGAATTTGAATTTCTTCAATTCTTTTAAGTTCGAAAAGCTGAACAGTTCGGCATTGAACAAAAAATTATCGCTGCCGCCTGCCGAGCGATGCATCTGACGCAGCCATCCGTCGGTCAGTTCGCCGCTTTCGGTTATTCCGAAGTGAAAAAGCTCAAAATAGCGTTTCAAGCCGGCTGTTTCGGCGGGTAAAATATCTTCGTAGCCCGAAATGTTATTTTTAATAAGCGTGCCGCTTTGTGCCGAAGCATAAAAATCGGTAAATTCGGGATAAATTAAGAAACTGGCAGCCGTAAGCAATCCTAACTTTTTGGCAAATCGTTCCACGTCATCGCGGTCGGCAAAGTCTTTAAAATCGATGCGTCCGTTTTCGTTTACAGTGCGGTAATAGTATTTTACCTCGCGTACTTCGTTTTTTATTTCGTTGAGTTCATTTTCCGAAGAAGCAAAGAAATTAAATGCAGCAAAAGCGGTAAGCAATTCGATATAATGCGCATCGTTGGTTTGGGCTTGTCCGCCGGTTATGGTTTCTTTGCCTGCTTGTTTGGTTTCGAAATTATTGTCGGGTGTACCGAGCATATAAAACTTTCGGTAGGTGGTTTTAACGGTTTTGTCTTCATTATAAAACATCATGGCTACCTGCGAGTTAAGCGCAAAGTTTTTGGCATCGGCAATTACACGTTGGGCTTGTCGCTGGCGCTCGTCGGGGGCGGCAAATTTAAAATACGACGACAACAACACTGCACCAAAATGCACTTTGCTGAGCGATT
>JAIFNC010000046.1 GCA_020047935.1 Bacteroidota bacterium | reverse complement strand
TGGCATTTAACGACAGTATTCCTAAAATTTCGTTTGGTAAATTTTTTAAAGAAAACGATAAATTGTGGTTGCCGGTTGCTGTTCATGCACACCACGGGCTAATGGACGGTTTGCATGTGGCTAAGTTTATTGAAAAATTCCAGTATTATTTGGATAATTTGTAGGTAGAATCTGAATAAAAACAAAAAGTATAACAATCGGTGCATTGAACAAACTCAATTTAGACCGGCAAATTAAGCAATTCGAAAAAAAGTTGTACCTTGCACCCAAATTTCAATTCATTTCATTTTTATGCAAAAAGTTGCCCTAATTACCGGAATTACCGGACAGGATGGTGCCTATTTGGCGGAGTTTTTATTGAAAAAAGGCTATTTGGTACATGGTATAAAACGCCGAAGTTCGCTAATTAATACCGACCGAATTGACCACTTGTATGAAGATCCGCACATCGAAAACCGAAATTTTGTGCTGCATTATGGCGATTTAACCGATTCAACGAATTTAATTCGAATTATACAAGAAGTTCAGCCCGACGAAATTTATAATTTGGCTGCCATGAGCCATGTACATGTAAGTTTCGATACGCCGGAATATACCGCCAATGCCGACGGAATTGGGGCTTTGCGAATTTTGGAAGCTATTCGTTTATTGAATTTAACTAAAAAAACCAAATTCTATCAAGCTTCAACCTCCGAGTTGTACGGTTTGGTACAAGAGGTTCCACAATCGGAAACTACTCCGTTTTATCCGCGAAGCCCGTATGCAGTAGCAAAATTATATGCATACTGGATTACGGTAAACTACCGCGAGGCTTACGGAATATATGCCTGCAACGGAATTTTGTTTAATCACGAATCGCCGATTAGAGGTGAAACTTTTGTAACTCGAAAAATTACCCGTGCGGCTTCAAAAATTGCCATGGGATTGCAAAAAAACCTTTTCCTTGGAAATTTATCGGCAAAACGCGACTGGGGACACGCAAAAGACTACGTTAAAGCCATGTATTTGATGCTTCAGCAGGAAAAAGCCGAGGATTTTGTGGTTGCTACCGGAGTAACGGTTGAGGTACGCGAATTTGTTCGCAAAGCTTTTGACTATTTGGGTATTACACTCGAATTTAGAGGCGAAGGATTGGACGAAGTTGGCGTAATTGCAGCAATTAGCGAAACCGAAATAAACCGCGAACTAAATATAAAAGAGCAGGTTAGGGTAGGGGATGAGGTGGTAAAAGTTGACCCGCACTATTTCCGACCAACCGAGGTAGAATTGTTGCTCGGTAACCCCGAAAAGGCAAATAAAAAGCTAAATTGGAAACCTGAACATACGCTCGACGAACTTATTAGCGATATGATGAGTTCGGACATCAAAAATACGCAAAAGGAAAAAATGCTGCGCGATGGCGGTTTCAGAATAAATAATTATTACGAATAAATTTTTGTTTTCACATGAACTTCAACTCAAAAATATACATAGCAGGACATACCGGCTTAGTAGGCAGTGCTATACACCGAAATTTGGTAAATAAAGGGTATACAAATTTTGTTTATGCCGATTTCGCAGAACTTGATTTAACCGACAATAAAGCGGTTGCCGAATTTTTTGCCAAGCATAAGCCCGAATACGTGTTTCTGGCTGCTGCAAAAGTGGGCGGAATTGTAGCTAACAATATATATAGAGCACAATTTATTTTCGAGAATATTCAAATTCAGAACCATGTAATACATAATGCGTATTTGAACGGAGTGAAAAAACTGTTGTTTTTAGGAAGTTCGTGCATTTACCCTAAGTTTGCACCGCAACCCATGAGCGAAGAACATTTGCTTACAGGCGAATTGGAATATACCAACGAACCCTATGCCATAGCTAAAATTGCCGGTATTAAAATGTGCGAAAGTTACAATTTGCAATATGGAACCAATTTTATTTCGGTTATGCCAACCAATTTGTACGGACCGAATGATAATTTTGATTTAGAAAAATCGCACGTAATGCCGGCGCTAATTCGTAAAATGCATTTAGGCAAAGCGTTAAACGAAAATAATTTTGAACAAATTCGTGCCGACTTAAACAAACGCCCCATTGAAGGCGTTAGCGGAATTGCAAGCGAAACGGATATTACAAATATTTTAGGCAAATACGGCATTTCGGCAACCTCGGTAAACCTTTGGGGTACAGGTTCGCCAAAGCGTGAGTTTTTATATTCCGACGATTTGGCCGATGCTTGCGTATATTTAATGGAAAACACGAATTTTAGCGATTTATGTGCAAACCAAAAAGAAGTTCGAAATACGCATATTAATATTGGTACAGGCACCGACATAACTATTAAAGAATTGGCCGAAATAATTAAGCAAACCGTTGGTTATAAAGGTATTTTGAATTGGGATGTTACCAAACCCGACGGCACTCCGCAAAAACTGCTCAATGTTTCGAAACTCGAAAAATTGGGTTGGAAATATAAAACCGAACTAAAAGGTGGAATTGAAATGGTGTATAAAAATTATGTAGTATAGTGGTTTAAGACTAGTTGGAATAAAACAGGTATGCTGATTTTTTTACCCGAACGGTTTTTATAAACGGTTGGGTTTGTTAGCAGCTGTATTGCGAACCGGAATATTTTGTATATTGAAATATTTTGTCGGAATACGGCGCTATCAATTAGCCGATTATTATTAAAATTACCCTTACTTTGTGTTGTTTTTGTGCATAAATTACCCTTACTTTGTGTTAG
Organism: Bacteroidota bacterium; assembly: GCA_020047935.1. Taxonomy (GTDB): domain Bacteria; phylum Bacteroidota; class Bacteroidia; order Bacteroidales; family JAIFNC01; genus JAIFNC01. The sequence goes on along the minus strand of JAIFNC010000046.1, from coordinate 2,441 downwards.
TTTTTGGCTAAAATAACCCTTACTTTATTCTAAATGTACAAACGAAAGCTGTTTAACAATTTGCAAACATGGAAATTAAAGGAAAACAGAAAACCCTTAATTTTACGTGGGGCTCGACAAGTTGGGAAAACCACCTTAATTAAAATGTTTGCTTCTGAGTTCGATTTCTTTATTCCGCTCAATCTAGATTTACAAAACGATGCAAAACTATTCGATCAAACAGACGATGTATCTATTTTGCTTCAACTGCTTTACCTAAGGTTTGGTATAGCACCAAGCCCTAAGGACAAAGTATTATTGTTTATTGATGAAATTCAGAGTTCGGAAAAAGCCATTCGATTGTTGCGGTATTTTTACGAACTTTTGCCGGATATTTACGTTATAGCAGCCGGTTCATTGCTAGAAAGTTTGTTAAGCAACACCATAAGTTTTCCGGTTGGCAGGGTAGAATACATGCTGCTTCGTCCGTTCAGTTTCGAAGAATATTTGTGGGCCAAAGGCAATCAAGCAGCAATAAATGCTTACCAATCCGACCAATTTCCGGTATATGCCCACTACACTTTGTCGGAGCTTTTTTCGGAATATGCGCTTATTGGCGGAATGCCCGAAATAGTAAATGAATATTTAAAACACGGTAAGCTTTCGACAATTAATTCAATTTACGATTCGCTTATTGTAACTTATTCCGAAGATGTTGAAAAATATGCAAATAACGAGCGACATGTACAAATTATAAGGCATATTATTGGTAATGCTTTTGTATTTGCCGGCGAGCGTATTACTTTCGAAGGTTTTGCAAATTCAAACTATAAATCGAAAGATATAGGCGACTGTTTTCGGATTCTGGAAAAAACATTTCTGATATCGCTTATATATCCAACCACGCAAATAAGCATACCAATTATTGAAAATACAAATAAAGCGCCCAAATTGCATGTGTTGGATACCGGGCTAATAAACCGGTTTGCCGGAGTACAAGCCGAATTGCTTGCCAACCAACTGAGCGATGCTATATACGAAGGTAAAATAGCCGAACATATTACGGGGCAGGAACTTTTAACCCTACATGAAAGTGTTTTGTATAAAAACAATTTTTGGGTAAAAGAAAAAAAACAATCGAATGCCGAAATAGATTATTTACTAAGCTTTAACGGTTTGTTGTTGCCTATTGAAGTAAAAGCGGGTAAAACAGGTCGCTTACGCTCATTAATGGAATATATGGATTTGGTTAAACACGAATTTGCCATTCGGGTTTATTCCGGTGAACTTAGCATTGATAAAATACAAACCTTGGCAGGAAAACAATTTTATTTATTAAATTTACCTTTTTATTTAATTGGGCAAATACACAACTATGCAAAGCTATTGGTCGAAAACCAACAATTAAGCGACTAAAAAAAAGCAATAAATGGTTAATAAATTACACGAACTTATTAGGCAAGGCGAAGGCGAAAGGCTTGAGTTTAAAACGAATTTCAATACAGAAACCATTGAAACTTTGACTGCTTTTGCCAATACCAAAGGCGGCAAAGTGTTGCTTGGGGTTTCGGATAAAAAAGAAATTAAAGGCATAAGCCTTAACTCGGAAAGTATAGCTCAATGGTTAAACGAAATAAAATCGAAAACCGAGCCGGCATTGGTTCCCGATGTGTTCGAAATTAATACCGATGGCAAAATCGTTGTGGTGTTTTCGATACCTGAATTTCCGGTTAAACCTGTTTCTTGCAAAGGTCGATATTATGTACGAAAACACAATTCGAACCATTTGCTTAATGTTTCCGAAATTAACGAAACGTATTTACGGTCTATTCAAACCTCGTGGGACAGCTACCCATACCCCGACAGCAACTATACCGATTTAGACGAAAATAAAATTATCGAATTTATACAAAAAGTGAACGCCGGCGACCGTTTCAAGCTTTCGGGCACGCCTTACGAATGTATGCAAAAGCTCCGCTTGCTCAAAAATAATGTGCCCACCAATGCCGCCATGATATTATTTTCGAATGAAGAACTCTATTACAACCTGCATGTTGGGCGGTTCAAAACTCCGTCGTACATTATCGACGATAAAATGATTCGCGGTACGCTATTCGATGCTGTTGAAAATACTATGCGGTTTATAATTGGGCATTTGAAAGTAGCGTTCGAAATTACCGGCAAAATTCAGCGAACCGAAATATTCGAATATCCTTTGCCAGCCTTGCGCGAATTGGTACTTAATGCCGTGGTACACCGCGATTATACAAGCCCAACCGACATTCAAATTCGCATTTTCGATAATAAAATTACTATTTTCAATCCTGGAAAACTATTTGGCGGTTTAACCATTGAAGACCTGAAAAAAGATGATTACCAAGCACAAAGTCGCAACAAACTGCTAACCGAGGCATTTTACCTTACAAAAGATATAGAAAAATACGGTAGCGGATACCGACGTG
>JAIFNC010000318.1 GCA_020047935.1 Bacteroidota bacterium | reverse complement strand
GTCAGTTGCACCGTATAAAGGGCGAAGTGTATAGTATTGGAGGTTTTCAGCTTTCCGATGAACAACTGTATTCAACACACCGCATTGAGATAGATCAACCGGTGATGTTTTATGTTTTTTCCGACGGTTTTGGCGACCAATTTGGAGGCCCCGCCGGGAAGAAGTTTATGACAAATAATTTTCGCGACTTATTGCTCAGCATTAGCGACTTACCAATAAATGAGCAGCAAGCTAAACTCGAAAATACGTTCGACGAATGGAAAGGCGGATTGGAACAAGTAGACGATGTATTGGTTATTGGGTTTAAAATATACCCTAAAAATTTGGAGTAATTAGGTTGTTTTCAAAAAAAGTGATTATTTGTCTTAAAGAAATTTAAGTTTATAATAAATGTGTTTTATACTAACTAATAATTTAGAAATTATGAAAAATTATGCTTTAAAATTGTTGATTTTCTTGTTTGCGGTAGCCCCTATGGTCGCGCAGCCGGTTTCCGATAATGCCGTTATTCCGGTTTCGGTAACCTTAAACTCTATTTTACGGCTTAATGTTGTAAAAGGCGGAAATATTGCCTTTAAGGTTAACACCATAGGTCAGTTTACCTCGGGTATTGCTAATGCCGATGTTTATGACACTCGGTTTACGGTTGCTTCATCTGTAGACTTTACTGTAAGTCTAGGTGCGCAAGACGCTACTTTTATTGGAACCGATATAGTTGCTACCGGCACCAACACTATGCCAATAGACAATGTTGGTTATTTATTGTCCAATAATGGTACAGGAGTAGAAGGAACTGCTTGGTCTTTGGGAACAGCTTTGGTTGCACTTACTAATTCACAAGCAGTTGTCGTTAATTCAATTGTAGGTGCGGGTGCAGGTAGTGCCACCAAAAACGACTTTACAGTTAACTGGGAATTAGCTACGCCGGCATTAATTGTGCTCAATACAACCAAGAAAACTCTGTTAGCTCAAAGTTTACCGGCAAACCATTACACTACTAATGTTTTTTTAGTTTTGGCGGCTAAATAAAACCTATTAAATGCAAATGGGAAAACTATTCCTTTTGTTTCTTTTATTGCTGTTTGTGCCTCTAACCATAGAGGCACAAATAGCTCGTTTGTCGGTTACCAGAGGTACTTCTGTAAGTTTTATTTTCGATACGCTGAGCGAATACGAAAACGGGATAAGTTATCCTAATTGGACTAAGGTGGGGGTTTATTATGACGATCAAGCAACCGGAAGAACTTGGAAACTTGAATTTAAAGCTCTTTCACCATTTATTTTAGGCTCTGATGCACATACTTTAAATCTGAATAAAATTAGAGTATCTGCAAGTAATGGAGGGCCAAGTCCGGCAGTTAACTATTATGGTAATTTGTTTCTTACCGATTCGTATTCTATTTTGGTTTCCGGTGGTCCGGAAGGTTCGGTTACTGATAATATTGTAAATCTTAGTTTCGATGCAGGAATTATTAACAAAGTAAAAAATGCAACCCCCGATTATTATTCCGTTGATATAATAATAATGGTTTTGGCAGAATAAATAGTATGAGTCGAATTGTTTTTTTCATATTTGTAATTGTTTTAGTTGGGATTTTGCCAATTCGTTCGCAAAGTCGCACCGGATCTGCTATTGAAGTTGAATTTATGAAACACAAAATCGTGGCTGAATCTGCAAAAACTATTTTTAATATTTTAAAAGTATTCAATCCTCAAAGTAAACCGTTGGTTGTTACTATCAAACTTAATTTACCGGAAAATTGGTCGATTATTGGTAACTTAGAACAAGAATATACGCTAGATGCTAATTCGACCCTTTCGGTACCGGTTCGTATAGCGGTTTCTAAACAAGCAAGCGGGGCAATTGGCTATGCTGTTATTGCAACGGTAAGTATAAAAGAAAGCAAATTGCAATATAATGCTTATACCTATATAAACATACCTAAAAAAACAAAACTCGATTTTCAACTGATTTCCCGAATAGGTTACTTCGATTCTAAAACCGAATCGACTGAATTCGCTTACCGATTAACTAATAAAGGGAATATAAATGAATTAATAAGTATTGAAGTAAACACCTCGCCATTTATTGAAATAAAAGGCGAAGATAATAATGTATTTACCGACCTTATTAATTTGGGTCCTTATAAAGATACGCTTATTTTATATCAGATGTTTCCCACCAGAATACTTGGGGTCGATCGTCCTGAAGTTTTTCAAGCATCTATTAATGTTGTCACACCCGATACATTAATTAGGTCAAGCATGCAATTCAAAGAATTATCAAATTCCTATACCAATCTAATCTCTGAATCAGAATATCCGTTAGTAATTGAAGCAACCGTAAATAATTTATTTTCAGATGTTCAACCGACTTATTCGATGCTTGCATTCGGCAAATTGGCATTTAAAAAGGATTACAATTTAAACTATTACTTGTCGAATTCTAACTTTGAAGATAAAGTAAATATAAAGCGAAATACAAAAGCATATTTACAATTCACTAAAAACAAGCATCAACTTTCTATTGGCGATGTAACTGCCGACATGGAACATCCGCTTTACGGAAAAGGTTTTTACGGTAAAACCACGTTTAAAAAGTTTACATTTACCGGAATATTTACTGAACATAATTATCGCAATGCATTTGGTTATGGTGCTAAATTAGATTATGATATTACTCGAAAAACTAAACTGGAAACTTCATTTTCAGAGTATAAAGATTTTGATTTTAGTACCGATTCAAAACTCTTTTTTGGTGGATTTAGCACAAATTTTTTAAAAAATCAGCAATTTTCATTGCGAACAAGTTTTTCTTTTACCGATTTTATCAAAACCAATCAAATAAAACCGGGTTATGGTGGACTATTAAATTATAATGCTAAATTTAATAAACTCCGTATATCGCTTTTCAGTGAATACGGCAGCGCCTATTATTCGGGTATAACTAAAGCACGCGCCGAAATCAGAAGTTTTAGTTCTTATCAAATAACCAATGAATTAGTATTAACAGGTTCGTATTCAATGATTAAAAACGAACCTATTACAACAAACAACATACAACAAACAACGTATAATTTTAATGATAATTCCACTATTTCGGCAATGTATATGTTAACCAATAATTTGCATTTAAGTATTAGTTCAATTTTGGAAAACAGTTCAACCAGAAGTTTTTATATAAGTAATGGTGATAATTTGTTTGAAACAAGAAAGTATTCCGGAAATGTGGCACTTCGATATAGGTTTCCGCAATCTGAAATTTATATACGGCCAAGCATTAAGGCTGGGATAGGCGATATTATTAGAATTCCAAATTCTATACTCGAATCGGCTATAGTTCCCAATATAGCTAATTTTTATTTTATAAGAGCAGGTCTATCTATACAAGCCGGGCATTTTGGTTTTGCAGGTACGTTTTATAGCGGACCAAATACGATAAGCCATGAGTTTAATCATTTATTCTCAGTCGCTTCCCCCCGATCGTATCAATTAATGCCTTACTTTGAACGAAATCTTTATAAAAACTCAATAGTTCTAAGTTCAAGGGTTACCTATTATCGTGATGCTGTAAATAACTTGAGCAGGCTAAACGCAGGCACTCAAATTACGTGGTATTTACCTTACGATTTTACGATGGAAGTAATAAATAATATTTTATATCAAACCTCATTCGATAAAATTTCACAATCGAATTACAGTTTTAGCACGGTACTGTTCGAACTAAAACTTAAAAAAGCATTTGGTCCTAATCAACCCCGTATTAAATACCATAATTTAAAAATTGACTACTACCGTGATTTAAATGGTAATAAAAAACAAGACAGTAACGAACCCGGGGTAAGCAATGTTTTGGCATCGGTTGTTCGAAATGAAGAAATTGAATCAGCAAATACGGTATATGGTGAATTTCAGAGCAAGGAACTTTTATCAAATACTGATGGGAAAATTCGGTATATAAATATACCGCAGGGCGATTATTTAGTTAAATTCAAACAAGTTAGCAGTAAAAAAGATAGCTTCCATCCTATTGTAGAGGAACTAAAATTAGATATAGTAAAAGATACATTAATAAAAATCCCTTTTATTGAAAGTAATAAATTGTTCGGTCAGTTAGTGTTAAATAAAGACCCGCTTACCAACTATAGGTTTTTAGATATTTCTAATATTCGTATTACGGCAAACGATTCGTATGGAAATTCTTATTACACGTTAACTGATGCAAATGGAAAGTTTGAACTTATTGTTCCGAATATAGATAAATATACTGTTTCGGTAAATCATACGTTACCTTCAAGTTTTGTACTAGAGCAAAATGACTTTATCGTTCAGCTTAATGGTTTTAAACAATTTGAACTTTCATTTATTTTCACAGAAGAAAAACGAAAGATACGGTTTTCCGATAATTCCGATTCTTCGTCGAAAACTGCCGAAGAAATGCGTGTAGTAAAAAGGGCAACCTTTACCGGCACCTTAAAATCGGGAGCCGATGTTATACAGGCATCGATACATTTGTTCAATGCCGAAAGCAACCAAGAGATAGGTACGGCAAGTTCCGATAAAAATGGCGAGTATGTACTTACTGTTCTTTCGGCACCAAAATACCGAATTGAATTAAAGAAACATGGATATTGGTTTTACACCGATGAATTTGAAGCCGAACAATTAACTTCATTTCAAACTTTCGAAAAATCGTTTTTACTCGAAAAAATTGTTTTGGGTAATGAAATAGATTTCCGATATTTGTATTTTGGAAATGCTTCAACCGAATTGGTTTTTGGAGCACGAGGCGAATTGGAAGCGCTTACCGTACTTTTGAGCGACAATCCTACCGTTAAATTGGAGTTGGTAGGAAGTGCCACCAAAAAAGAGGTTGAAGGAGGAAGTACCGACATTGCTCGTAAGCGTGCCGAAGTAATTGCCAAGTTCTTAACCGACCGAGGAGTTGCAACCGACCGATTAAAAGTTTCGGGTTCAGCGTTAAATGAACCTGAAAATGGCGACGACGACAATAAACTTCGACAAGTTAAAGTTATAATACTGTCTTATTAAAATATACATTTATGCAGCCACTTTTTATTGAAAGCACAAAGCACACGCCAACTATTCATGCCGATATCGACAAGGGTTTAATAACGATAAAAGGTTCGTCCTATCCGGAAGATGCAACCGATACTTATCAGCAAGTATTCG
>JAIFNC010000278.1 GCA_020047935.1 Bacteroidota bacterium | reverse complement strand
TGTAATGGTTTACCATGCTGTCCATGTTTCCGCCGGTTACGGCAAAAAACAGTTTTGGTTCGCCAAATTTTTTAAAATCGCGCAAATCGTCTTGCCAATTAGGTTGTGGCACCATGGCCACTTTTAGTCCGTAACTTTGTAATAATCGGCCTACGGCAGCAGCACCAAATGCCGGATGATCGACATAAGCATCGCCGGTAAAAAGTACTACATCGGGCTGTTCCCAACCATGTTTAAGCATTTCTTTTTTGGTTACCGGAAGCCAATCGGTTATGGGGCGCAAATCGGATGAGGTTGATTGCATGATTTTTATATTTTTACTGCTGAAGCAGTTTTTAGATTCGACGTTGGATTTATTTTTTGCAAAAGTACAAAAAAAATTAAATACTTCGAAGTATGATTTTTTGGAAACGAAAACCTGAGGCGGGAGTGTTGATAAGTTTGTTAAAACACCTAAAATCCGTAAGTCATCGACTCAATTTATTATGAATAAGAAGTTTACATCGAGTTTAGCAGTAATCTTATTACTTCGTTGAGCCGATGACTATAAGTTAGTAACGCAAATATCTGCGGTTTTGAAGGAATACAAATAAAATACTTTAGTGGATTTTTTTCAAAAAAAATAGTATTTTAGCAACCGGAATAAAGCAAAACGATATGGAAAAAGAACATAAGAATTTTACCTTTGTGGTGTTTGTGGTAGTAGTTTCGGTGGTAGTTGTGTTGGGGCTGTCGTATTTTTTCTACAGCATAGCTAACAGTTTGTTCGAAATTGAAGGGAAATGCAAAGATTTTACCTTAAAAGCCGGCGGAAGTTTGGCGCTAAGCGTTTTTTTGTTGTACTTTGTTTTCGACAAAATTGAAGTGTTTTATAAAATGCTATTTGGCAGCGATGGGGTAAAGGAAAAAACGAAAGGCGAACCGAAGGAAAATACGAGAACTAATTTAAAAACAAGAAATACCATGGAAGGCTTCGACCAAAGAACATTTAACCGACTTTTTTTCGAGTTTGTCGATGCTTTTTCGAAAGAGGAGCTGCACGTACTAATTAAAAAAATGGGTTGGGAAACCCGAAATTTGCCCAACAATTATACGGAACTCGATTTAAAGAATTTTCTTAAAAACCGTTTAGAACGCAATGCCGAATTATGGATAGAATTCTTTTTGTTGCTAAAAATTGAAGCCAACCACGAACATTTGGTTGAAAAGTTTTACAGCAGGTATTTTGATGATAAAGGTAATTTTCGTTTTATTTAAGCTAGATATATGGGAACCGAACACGATTTTAGAAAACTTTTCTTTTTATACACTACGTATTATGAAATTTCATTACTTGAAGAAATAATAAGTGAGTTGGTACTTGATTCCGGGGATTTACTTAAAAACTATGATGCTAATTATTTGAAGAATTACATTTTAGATAAGTTAGATATAGAAGAAAAAGAATGGCTTGCTTTTTTTGAATACATAGGACGCCGTGCAAATTTAAGCGGTAGTGCACAAAAGTTTCGCAGCGAATTTTTTGATAGTAATAATGTTTTTAAATGGTCGCATTTAAAAAACAAAACAACCAACGAAAATTCGAATGAACAAGAATCATATCAGCAAAGCGAATTTTTTAAATTGAAACCTATAAACTATGCTGCATTAAAGCCCAAATTCAAAAGTCGATGGAAGTATTTGTTTAATTCGAAAAAATACCATTTGCATAAATATTCGGTTGCTTTAAGCAGTTTATCGTTTGCACAGGAGTTTGGTGTAGATGCTTTATGTTTGGTTTTCGAAAAATATTTACCGCTTTATGCGCAAATTGGCGAACACGGCGAAAGCTTTAATTTGATAGAGAAACTGCCGGGAATATTGAATAAAGCCGGCAGCGATGATAAATTCTTTTTGCTTTTGTCGGAAAGCGGGTACGGCAAAACTACTGCGTTGCTTTATTTATATGCTAAATATGCATCGGCACCAAATAACTTTACAATTATTTATGCCGACTGTACCTACGACTTGCAAAATGTTTATTCCATACCCGATAAGTCCAATTGCATTTTACTGCTCGACAGTTTTGATGAAGCTAAAGAAGCGTGGGAAAACTCGGAAAACTTTTTTTCGGAAATAGAAACCGGTACCCAAAGCTTTGCCAAAGTAGTTATAGCCTGTCGCAGCCAATTTTTTACCGAAAAACAATACCGAAAAGCTACAAACATTAAGCGTAAACGGAATATTGATATATTGTACAACTACAAGCACCTTATTATTTTCCCGCCTGAAGTAGAGCACGTATTGGATTATGCTGCAAGGTTTTATTATAATCCGGGGACGGACGAATATTTAACGATAAAGCGAATTTTGGATAAAGCCGGCGATGCAGCTCTTAAACCTTTTGTACTAAAGTTTATACCGGAGCTTATAAACTTGGCAGGAAAGGGATATGTTGAAATTTCTTCGTATTTGGTATATAATACCATAGTTGCCCAATGGATAGGCAGAGAAGATTTATCGAATGAACAAATTTGGAAAAATTTTATTTTAAATTTTTCGAATATACTTGCCTTAGAATTTTATAAAATTGAAACTGAGAATAAAAGCGATGTAGTCGGCATCCGTTTCGACCGTTTGTTGGAGTTGTTGCACTTAAACAATATTGAATACCAACCATTGCAAATTATCGACCGAAGCCTTATAACCAAGTCGATAGACCAGTATTACCGTTTTGCGCACCGTACGTTAAAAGAGTATTTTTATGCCGAACTATTGTTCGAAGGTTTTATTGAAGAGCATAGTTTCGACCGGCATCGCTATACCTACGCATGGGGTTTTTATGTAGAAAAATGCAAACTTGCAGCACAAAAAATACCGGTAGGCTTGCGTGTTAATGCCGCACCGCTTAATCAATGTTTTACCGACGAAAAAGCCAATTTGTGTTGCTTGGCTTTTCAATCAATTGCTTGGTTTACGGGTAAACCTATAGGCGGCTACTATACCATTTTTGAGTACTACAAAAACTTATTGCCCGATAATTCCGATTTGTGCAACACGCTTATTAAGTTGGCAAGCTATGCATTGAAAAATGATGTAACCAAAATTCCGTACAATATTGCCGAAAAATACTTAGAACCAAATGTACGTATCGACGATTTGGCTCAGGTACTTTTTTTGCATTTCGAAACCTTAAACAACCAAGTGTTTTATTCGTTTTTGCACCGTTCGTTTACCGAGTTTATGGTATTGTACGATTTGTTAAACGAAACCGACGAAAACTCGTTCAACGATATGCTAAAAGAATTTAATCCGGAAGTTATTCGTTTTGCCTATTTATTTAGCACCGAAGTTTCGTTTCTGCAAAAAATAAAATTTAAGAATACCTTTAAGGTTATTGGCGATTATAAAAAATCGGTTGTATCAAAATGGGAACTTGAAGGCAAAAAACAAAACTATTATACGTTTGCAAAAAATTTGGCTAAAATAGAACACGAAAGTTTAAGTGCATTGGTCGAAAGGGTGCAAGGTGCCGACATGTTGGCTGTGTTTTCGGAATTAAATACCGACTGTACCGAATTTTTGCAATTTAGGTTGTTCCAAAATTTCAGAATCGAAAAATCCGATTTTGGTTATTGGCTGAAAAATAAAAGTTTAAACGAGGAAGAAACCGCACCAAAGTATTTGAATGTCGTAAAAAATCAAAAACCGGCAGTTCCGGCAATGATTAAAGTTATCGGTAGTACTTTTGAAATGGGAAGCAAGCGAAACATTGAGGGCGATGAGAATTTGCATTCGGTAAGCGTTTCTGATTTTTCCATGGCTAAGAACCCAATAACCAACAAGCAGTTTGCGGCTTTTGTAGCTGATACCGATTATAAAACTAATGCCGAAAAAGATTCATGGTCTATCTGCTATTTTTATAATGAACCGATTAACACTTATCACGATATTTTATTAGTTGGGCGGTTTTGGCAATTCGATGAATGGGGCAAGCCGTTTGGTACAGAAAAAGACGATTATCCGGTTATTCATGTTTCGTGGTACGATGCCATAGCTTATTGCAATTGGCTGAATAAAGAACTCGGTTTACCGGCAGCGTACGACGAAATAGGAAATTTATTAAATGCTCAAGGAAACATAACTACCGATATTCGAGAAGTAAAAGGTTATCGATTACCCACGGAAGCCGAATGGGAATTTGCAGCTAAAGGAGGTAATTTACACGAAAATTTTGAATATTCGGGCAGCGATGATTTTGAAGAAGTTGCGCATTGTTGGGAACGTAATAAGGATAAAGAATTTAAACTGCATAAAGTTGAAACTTTAAAGTACAACGGATTGGGAATATACAATATGAGCGGCAACGTGTGGGAATGGTGCTACGATTGGTATGCTACCTATGAAAGCGGTGAACAAACCAACCCCACCGGTGCAAAATCCGGCTCTGACCGCGTGTTTCGTGGCGGCGGTTGGAACTTCAGTGCGCGTCGCTGCCGGGCGGCTTTTCGCGACAGCCGCTCGCCCGGCAGCCGCATCAGCGGTTTGGGGTTTCGCGTGGTGCTTTAGTTTATAATCGGTTTATTCGTCCTTTTTAATTTCTGAGCAAAAAAAGATAAAAAAGAAGAAAAAAATAAAACGAATAAGCGAAAGCAGGCCTCAAGCCTGCAAAGAGCTTATTTGTTAAAAGGATACTATCTTTTTGGAAAGATAGTATCCTTCCTGAATATAAGCCACACCAACCTCTATTTTTTCAGCAGGGTAAAACAATAATTTGTATTTTTTCGTTCAATAAAAATAGGTTAAAAACACTTTTTAGCAATGAAAAAAACCGAAAAACCAACTAAACTGAATCAAGCGCAATTACATGTATTGCAATTATTTGAACGTATTAAAACAAAGCAAGAACTCGACGACATAAAAGATTTGTTGGCTAAATACTATGCAAAAAAAGCCGATGACGAAATGGAAAAAATTTTAGATTCAAAAAAAATTACCATTATTTAAAAGGATACTATCTTTTGGAAAGATAGTATCTTTCAGGGATAGCATAGTTTAGATTTAATTCAGAATAAAAGGATTATTGCTTATTTTTGAAAATTATTTCTTAGAAAAAATTACACTATGAAAATTCAATACTGTTCCGATTTGCATTTGGAATTTCCTACCAATGCCATTTTTCTTAAAAACCATCCGATTGAGCCGGCAGGCGAAATCTTAATTTTAGCCG
>JAIFNC010000066.1 GCA_020047935.1 Bacteroidota bacterium | reverse complement strand
GCTTTCCCTTAGTTTTTCCTCGGCGCTTTTACGCTCGCTTATATTGCGACATACCGCGGTAAAGCCAATAATTTCTTTTGCATTGTTATATCGAGGCGATACAATTGCGCTTTCGTGCTGAATTGCATGCTCGATAGTTAATGCATACTCAAATTGCTCAAATTGGTTTCCTGCATAAATACCCGCTATGGCTGCTTTCAACAATTCTGAAACGTTCGATGGAAGCACTACATCAAGTTTTTTACCGATAAAAAAATCGGGAGGTACAAGTAAGCCTTTGTCATTCTGGGCATAATAACCTTCAAAACAACCATTTAAGTCAATTTCAAAAATAATATCTTTCATCGACGATAACAAGGCACTAAGCCGTGCTTCACTCTTTTGCAAGGCTTTTTCAGCCTTCTTACGCTCGGTAATATTGTGTCCAATTCCGAGCACGCCTATTATTTGTCCTTCCTTGTTAAAAACCGGTGTTTTTGTAGTTTCCAGTATTTCGGAATGACCATCATTTGCAAAAGCAACTTCTTCTTCATTCAAAGAATGTTTTCCGGCAGCAAGCGCAATTTTATCGTTATTTCTGAAAAAATCGGCTAATTCTTTATCCACAAAATCATAATCGGTTTTACCCAATATGTTGTCTTTTGAAGCGCCAAAAAATTCTTCGAACCGCCTATTGCAATGCAAATAAACACCATCGGTATTTTTTAGCCAAACCAAATCCGGAATTGTATCAATTAAGGCATTTAAATGTGCTTCGTTTTTATTTAAGTTGGCTTTAATAAGGTATTGATTTTCACCATAATTAAATAGCATTCGGGCTACTAAAAAACCACTCGATGCAATTACAAGAAACGCAAGCGAAATATGTTCCGGTTGCAACGCATTATTTCCTTCTAAAAGACTAAAACCCAAACCTACAAATATTAACCACACAACAAGAGAAAGTACAATGGCTGCAGCAAAAATAGTAAGATTCGAATTCAGTTCGGGCTTAACCGGTATGCCAAATAACTTACGAACAAAATTGAGTTTCAACAGTGTTTCGGATAATAAGGTAATGATTATTAAGTTTAAACTGTCTTTAAATGCAAACCCGTAAATGGTTTCAATTGGCAGGTGGTTTAATACTTTATTTGTCCAAAATGGTGGATTCAAAGCAAGTAACGGGTTGAAGAAAAAACCATCAAAAAGATATATAATAATAAACGATACGATTAGGGCATAGAGAAACCGAAAAGGGATTCTTTTTATTTTGGCAAAAATGGTGTTGTCTTTTGCTAAACCTATAAGAACATAAAAAAATAAAAAAATTAACGTTGTACCTACATTAGCCCAGCCATTATTGACCCACAACAGAAATGGAAATAATGCTCCACCCGACAAACCGGCAACCAACGCATATTGCCAACCAAATGCCATTGCGGTAAGCACCGTCAAAAATATGGTCCAAGGAATATTTATTACAACTCCGCCCAAATTTAAGCCTAATCCGTAAGGCGATAACAACAAACTTAAAACACCTAATATAATTGAGATAAAAACTTTTCTTAGCGTACTAAAATGACTGAAATTATTCATATTATCTTATTTATCAAACTTTGCATGCAATCCGATTTCGTAAATTTTGCATGCTGATTATCTGTAATTTTTTATATTTTCAGAGCCAATTATTTATAAATGGAAGCCTTGAATACAATTAATTCAAATTTAATAAATAAATTTAATATATACAAATACTATACATAACTGATTTTAATTGGAATACATTCAATATACAATAGTTAGTTAAATATTAAGCGGCAATTTTGCCGTAATCCAATAGTTCTTTGATAATTTTGTGATCTTTTGGCGTGTTCGGATTAATAGCAACAGTTCGTTAGTTGTAAATAATAGATTGAATTACATTAAAATAGATTAAAAAAGTTTATTAATTTTGGCAAAAGAGCCACCAAAAAACTAACTGTCAATGAACAGCGGCAAAGTAAACTTAAAATTACTGCCCACACCCAATTCGCTTTCGACCCAAATTTTTCCGCCCATTTTTGTAATAAATTCTTTACAAATAACCAATCCCAAGCCGGTGCCTTTTTCATTTTGTGTTCCATATATCGATTCATTAACAACCGACGAAAACAGCTTGTCTTTTATTTCATTGCTCATACCAATTCCGGTATCAACCACCGAAACTTCTACTACTTCATTATTAGTTATAACAGAAATAGAGATTGTTCCTGCACCGGAAATGTATTTTATTGCATTAGAAATTAGGTTTCGCAATACAGTTTTAAGCATATTGGCATCAACCATAATAAATATTTCAGAGGGATTTAAATGAACAATTATAATATTTTTTCCTTTTGCTGCAAGTTCCTGCTCCTGAATTATTTGTGAAATAATGATTCGGATATCTTCTTTTTTAAGTTGAATAGTTATTTGATTTGTTTGGGTGCGTGCCCAATCCAACAGTGTTTCGAGTAATTTGTAAGCATTTTGAGCCGAGGAATTTACATGTTCTACAATTTCTGCCAAATTTTCCGATGAATTGCTTTCAACCCTGTACTGCAAAATTTGGGCAAAACCTATAATTGCAGAAAAAGGACTTCTTAAATCGTGTGCGATTATTGAAAATAATTTATCTTTGGTTGCATTCGATATTTTTAGTTCATTTTCGCTGGCTTGCAATGCAATTTCATTTTTCTTTCGTTCGGTTATATCTCTTTTAACCGCCACAAAGTTTATTAAGTCATTTTTATCGTTTTTAAGAGGTGCTATAATCGCTTCTTCAAAATGAAATTCCCCGTTCTTCTTTTTATTTTCGAATTCACCTCGCCAAATTTCGCCATGTAAAATGGTATCCCACAAGTTTTCATAAGTTTCAGTTGAAGTATTTCCTTTTAAAAGCCGGGAATTATTGCCAATAACTTCGCTTAATGAATAGCCGGTAGTTTGGCAGAAAAATGGATTTACGTATTCAATTTTTCCGTCAATATCGGTAATTACAATCGAAATTGGACTTTGCTCAACGGCAACAGTAAGTTTTTTGAGCATTTTTTCAGTTTGTATTCTAAATTCAACTTCAGAATTAAGAATTTCTACTTTGGCTTCAATTATTTTGTTTTGGGCTGATATTTCTTTTGTTCGCTCTTGTATAATTTTTTCGAGCCTATTTTTTTCTTTTTTTAAATGCCGTGTGTAAAAATTCAACCCTAAATAAATAACAATTGCGGTAAAGAGTATATAAGCTAAATAAGCCCATGCTGTTCGATACCAAGGTGGTAGAACTTTAAATGAAAAGAGAATCGGACTGCTCCATTCTCCCTTTTTATTTTGAGCTTTCAAATAGAAGGTATAATTGCCTTCATTTAAATTACCATAAACCGCAATGGTTTCTTTACTGATTGGGCGCCAAGTTTCGTCGTTTCCTTCTAAAAAATACCGGTAATTAATAAATTCGGAATGCGAAGGGGCAATGGCAATATAATCGAACGTAATATGGTTATGTTTGTAAGGTAAAATTAAATTTTCGGGCAAAGGGTAAAAAGGGGTAATGTTATCGAACATAATTCCGTTGTATTTCTCGCTTAAACTATCGCGATATTCCGGGGAAAGTATTCTACCGTAAGTCATTAATTCTTGTTGTACTAAGGTAAGGCTATCTTGTTTCGATAGAAAATTAAGCTTGTTTTGTGAATTATAAAAAAGCGTATACCAGCAAATATTTTCCTGATTTATTTTAATGCTAAGTATAACTTTATCCGATTGATAGCTATTTCGATTAACCGCATTATAATCGAACCGGACTAAGGATGTTTTTTTATCGCCGGTACCTGCCCAAATAACTCCTTTACTATCTAAAAACATCGTGTTTTGTCCGGTATTTACATCTTTTATTTGCCAGCCGGTGCGGGTGTTGAAGTTTTCGATAATTGGCTGTTTTCCATTCCATCCGGTAATAGCGCAAATGCCCCAGTTGGTTCCCATAAAAATTCGACCTTCTTTGTCTTGAAGAATTTGGGTTATAAAGTTATCGCAAAGTCCGTTTTCGGTAGTATACGTAGTAAACGTTTTACCGTCGAATTTACTTACTCCGGCACCGGCGGTGCCAAACCATAAATTTCCTTGCGAATCTTCCAAAATGTTTAATATTTGATTATTGCCCAATCCGTGTGCTTTTGTGTAATTGGTAAATGTTTTTCCGTTAAAACAACTTACACCGCCACCATAGGTTCCTACCCATAAATTCTCGTTTTTGTCAATGAGCATGCAATAAACATCATCATACAACAGTCCTTGTTCTAAGGAATAATTTGTAAAAGTTTTTCCGTCAAAATACGAAATGCCGTCGCCGTAAGTACCAAACCAATAATTTCCTTTTTTATCTTGCGTTATGCACCTTACTACGTTATCTTGAAGTCCTTGATTTTCTGTATAATTTGTAAATTTTTTGCCGTCAAAATATAGTACGCCGCCACCATATGTGCCAAACCATAAATTACCGGCGTTGTCTTCAAAAGAACTTAAAATAGAATTATTGGGAAACCCGGTTTTAGTGGTAATGGTTGTAAAAGTTTTTCTGTCGAAGCGACTTAAACCACCGCCGCTTGTTCCGAACCAAAGCGTACCCGATTTATCTTCCAGCACCGAAAAAACAATGTTACTGCCCAATCCGTGCGATTCATTAAAGGAAGAAATTGCATTTCCATCAAAACGACTTATTCCGCCGCCCCATGTTCCAATCCATAAATTATTCGAATTATCTTCTAAAATTGTCCGAATCATATTATTCGACAAGCCATTTTTTTCGGTATACGTGGTAAAATATTTCCCGTTATAACAACTAACTCCATTTCGGCTTGTTCCAAACCAAATATTACCTTTATAGTCTTGGCGCATAGTTCTGATTACGTTTGAAGCCAAGCCATCTTCACTTGAAAAAGTTTTAAATTCAGTCCCGTTATAACAACTTGCACCTCCGCCGTCGGTTCCAAACCAAATATTTCCGTTTTTATCTTCTAAAATACACCATACCGTATTATCTGCCAACCCATTATCGGTTGTATAGCTTACAAAATCTTTACCATTGAATTTAATAACACCTCCACTTTCCGAACCAAACCAAAAATTACCGTTTTTATCTTCCAACATACTTAAAATGCTATAATTGGCAAGATGCGATTTTGATTTAAATGAACTAAAAGTTTTTCCATCGAATTTGCTGATACCGCCGTCGTAAGTGCCAAACCATACAGTACCTTTGCTGTCGGTTAAAATGGAATATACAATGTCTTCTGCTAATCCATCGGCCTTGGTATAGGTTGTAAAATATTTACCATTATACGCACAAACACCGCCACCATCGGTACCAAACCAAATTGTACCGGTTTTATCTACGTTTATACATAATACAACGTTATTGGGTAGGCCGTTACCGGTATTAAAAGTTGTAAATGTTTTTCCATCGTACCGGCAAGCTCCGCCGCCATAGGTGCCAAACCAAAGGTTGCCCAAATTATCCATACATCCGGCGGATAAGCTGCTTATTGGTAAACCTTCGTCGGTATTGTAATTAATAAAATTGTAAATTCCGCCATAATCGCCATCAATTAAAATTTCACCTGCTTTGTTGATTCGGTGTGGTAATAGGGTAGATTTTACTTCGGGTTTCAGAAAGCTTACCATTGGTTTTCCTGCAACGGTTATTTTGGGAGGAAGTTGCTTGTTTTTTATTAAATTCGGTTGGGTAACATTTTGGGCAATTGATAATTGCATTAAAATCAATGATATAAAAATAGCAAGTACTATTTTTTTTGCGAAATTTTTAACCGGTTGAAAATTTTTATTTATATTGAAATTTGTTGCGTACATCAGGAATTTTACAAAAAGTTTCTGAACGAGTAACACATATTATTATATACAAAGATACGTAATGATTTTCAATAATGATTTAAGTTATAACGGATATTGCGGGTAAATTTGCAAATTGCAAAAGCTATGAAAATTTGTGTAAAGTAGAATTAAATGTCTTGTATATTCCCGTTCGTTTAGTTAAAATTTGGTTTGTAATAAAACGGTGCCGGATTTCAATTATTTTTGCTTTCAAAATCAAGAAATTTCAAAGCAAAAAGGACAAAAAATAAAAGATTTTGCCTATTTTGCCGTTTTATATTCGTTTCAACTTAAAACTTAAAATTTTTATGAAGAAATTGATTTTTAGCGTATTAATTTTCAGCGTTATTTTTAATTATTCTTTTTCTCAAAATACCTTTGTTCGCTGGCGAACGTTTGCCGAGGTCGATTCGCTTTTTAAAGCGCAACAGCGACCTATTTTTATTAATTTGTACAATTCGGCGGTCGATTCGTGCAAACAAATGCTTAGCGAAACTTTTGCCAACGAAACCGTTGCGGCTTATTTAAACGGCTATTACTATGCTATTAATTTCGATATTAATTCGAAAGAAACCGTTCGGTTTTTCAATGGTACCGAATATAAACCCAACGCTAACGGGCCGCACAGCTTAACCGCTTTTTTGGCTGCCGGCAATATTTTAAGCCCTACCTACGTGGTTTTTAACAAAGAAGGCGCCGGCGCTACCTACCAAGGGTTTAAAACCGACCGCCAGCTGTTCCCAATATTAATTTATTATGGCGAAGATGCCTATAAAACAAGCGATTACGATACGTATTTTAAATACTACGACAAGGTGTACCCAACTAACAATGCTTCGGGGAACCTCGCAAAATTTTCTTGGATTTGAATGTTCGCTGGCGAAATACCAGCACCATTATGCTTATGCAAACTTATAACAACCAAGTAATTGGCAGTTATTTGAACGAAAAATTTTATCCGGTAAAAATTGATGCCAACGAAAAAGATACCCTTACCATTCGGATAAAATTGCAGCGAAACGGCAACGGCATGGCTTTCAGTATTCATGCGCCCATGGATAAAAATGCACCTATTTTCAACTTCGATATGTTCAAATTTCCACCCGAAAAACAAGTACACGAATTCGATGCACGGTTTATTTTCGACGGTACGTTTTTCGACGAAAAAGGGACTATGGTAAACACCGAGCAAGGTTATTTTACTCCCGAAGGCTTAGAGCCTATGCTGCATTTTTTTGTTGAAGAGCAATACAAAACCACCACACTGCCAAAATTTAAGGAAACGTTTAAGAGTAATATAAAATAGACTTGAGATGATAGATGTTAGACAATAGAAGTCAGACGACAGACATCAGATTTGAGACAGAAGAAGTAGGAAAAGCCATAAAAAAATCCGGACACGTCCGGATTTTTTTTATTGTATCTTTAAAATTAGCTAATTTTAGAATTGTCAAATTACCGCATTTTCAAATTAACTGATTGCCACATCATCAATTCATCATAAACGCCTTTTGGCAAATAATAGTTTTCAAACATTTTTTCTAGAATCGGTAAATTACCGGTAATTAGCAGCGAAATTATCGGACTAGTATCTGCTATCATTTCAATATATTATTTAATGCATCTAAATCGTTTTTTATATCGTCAATGCTTAAATCTGAAATTGGAATATTTAATTTTGACAGCACTGTTTCGAAATCA
>JAIFNC010000047.1 GCA_020047935.1 Bacteroidota bacterium | reverse complement strand
CTAAATAAATCATATCTACCGTTTCGGTGCCTATCTTTTTAAGGACTTCGAAATTATCGCCTAATATTAGTTGGTTCATTTGGGTTGGGTTGTTTTTTTGCTGGTTATCATTTAAGCCTATAAGAACATTTTAGAAAAAAATATTTTTTGTTTTTATTTAATCGCGTTTATTTAATAGTTTTACTAATTGTAAATTGCAAATCTATTTTGCTTTAAATCTTTTTAATCCCCAAGAATTTAGAATACTGTCAGCTTTTTCTTCCATTATATTTATTGTTTCCCTTTTCCAATATATTGAATCAAGCTTATTTGAATTGACCCCAGCAATTTCGACAGGAAACTCATAAATAAAGTGCCATCCTTGAGTTACTACAACAGTATCAATGGCATGTTT
Source organism: Bacteroidota bacterium (assembly GCA_020047935.1). GTDB lineage: Bacteria > Bacteroidota > Bacteroidia > Bacteroidales > JAIFNC01 > JAIFNC01. The sequence continues at coordinate 4,816 of JAIFNC010000047.1, read as the reverse complement.
TAGGTTATTAACAAAATACGACTCGTGTTCTTCAAAAACATACTTAAATTTTAAAACCTCAAATATATCCGATTCTTCAATAAAACCATATTTATAAAAGCCACTTCTATAAATATCTTCTTCAAATATTAGTTTTCCTGAATGTTTATTAAGCTCGATATATTTTTCGAAATAGGATGGTTCATTTAAAGGTTTTTGATGTTTATTATTTAAACTCAAATGAGGACTATAAAAAATCTTATTCACTTTATCGAAAGTGCTTACACTTTTTGAATTATATGATGTGAACGTTGAATCAATTATTTGCAGCCCTATTTTTTCTCTCAACGGGTTAATTTCGAAACCATACGGATAAGGTGCCGACTCTTCCAAAATTAAACAGCCCGAAAGAATGAATAGAGTAATCAAATAACTAAGGTTTTTCATTGTAATATTATTTCTGTCCATGTCCAAGTTTGATTAATTGTACCGCCTAAATGAATGCCTTTGCCTCTTTCTTTATTTGGAAATATACCATCATGAATACCATTACCATCATTATCAATTCTTAACCTGGTGGCAGATTCCCATGTTGAAGGATTAGAGACAAAAAAAGTCATGGTATGGGCAAGCCCTTGCAGGGTTCCGAACCCTGCAAGGGCTGAATAACAGTTGGTTAAATAACTATTTCCGCATTAAATTGAATTCTCATTTTATACTTCGAACTGAAAAATTGGCGTTGTTCCGCATTTAAAAAATGAAAGGCAGGAAATTGATGTCTTCTATTCGCTACAATAGCCTTTCGTTTCTTAAAACTGTAATAATAGTCAGGGTTTTCAGCAATCATTATTTTTGCAATATTTTCAATCTGCGATAATCCTTCCGCTTGCCATGAGCCTCTTTTGTTCTTCAGTTCTACAAACATGAGTGTCGAATTAAAGGTAAGCATGCAATCGCAACGGCTATCCGTTTCGCCGTTCTCGTTTAATACATCAATACAATTGTCGATTGCAGTAAAATTAATAGTTTTGCCACTTTCGTTTATAACAACAGCATTCCACAAATGTTCATCGGTTAATGTTATAATTGCCGGTGTACTGTCTTCTGCATCATACAAGCCGAATTTCTTTTCGCTTGTTTCATCTCTACAAACTGCTTTAAAGAAATCTATGCTCATAATTCTTCTTCAATCTCTAATAATGAATCAAATAAACGACCGGTTTCTGCAAGCGATTGGTTCAAATAGTTTTTATCTGAAGGAATGCCTTCATAGTTTCCAAGCTTATTAATTGAGCCGTCGACTTCGTTTAATTCGTAAATAGCTAAATCATTTGCCTTTATTGAAGACGACATTGGAACAATTTCATTTGTTTGAGAAAATTCGGGGTCGCTTAGTTTAAATTTTTTATGAGCCAACTCATTATAAACGCTTTCGGCTTTTACACAAAGTGTTAAAAAATTAATTATATACGGGCTATGCGTGTTAATTATTAGCATATTGCCCTCATTCCTATTATTTATTTCAAGTAGGTTTTTAAGCAACTCCCATTGCGAGCTCGGGTATAAATTTTGTTCCGGTTCTTCTACAATATTAATAAAGGCAGTTTTATTAAATTTTTCGGTAATTACCGACATGGCAATACGGCGCTGTTCTTCTGTTAAATTTGAGTTTTCGTACAATGCTGCAATTTCAATTTTAAACCTTTCCGATTCTACTAAATTCATTGGCTCATGAGTAAGGTTTATTTTATTTGCCAAATAATTAGAAACCAAATAAAGAGGAACTGCTGATTGAATTCCGCTCGATGATTCGGAAAGTTTTATTTTATAATCGGAACCTGAAATAAAAACAGTATCGGTATTTAGGTCGTATTCTAATTTTATATTGTTAATTGGTAATGAAGCAATTGATGCAATATTCTTTTTTGCCTTTTGAAATTCTGCCAACAATTCGGCTAAAGCTTTAGAAGTAATACGATGGGTTTTTAAATCGTCAATAGTGCTTAATAAATTACGGTCGGCAGGAATATACATAATTTGGGGTAAATTATACACTTTATCAGTAACCTTATTTATTCTAATACCAGTATGGTCGTAATCAATGCTATACTTATTGCCAATATAGCTAATTGCTGTAGCCTCTCTTTTTTCTACTTTTTTATTATTTGCTCCGGTAGTAATAAATGCAACTACTTTATTAAAAAAACCAACATTTAAATCGTCAACTTCTTTTTCTGTAAATTTAAAATACGACAAAATACCATGATACTCGCATTGATTCAAGAAATTTTCCTTTTTTTCGAAATAGCTTATCGGGTAATCGCCACGGGTAATCACCTTTTCAATCCACATAAAAATTGAAATCAGTTTAGCAATTGTACTTTTACCTGAACCTTGGTTACCAATAAATACAGTAACTTTTTTTAAATCAAGCCAACCATCATTTTCGTTATAACCATTTTTGATGGGTCCGAAATTTTTTATTCTTATTTTACTCATAACTTAGGTTTTCTTATTCCGCAAATTTAATTTATTTATTTATAATCTAAATACATTAAGCCAAACTCATTCAAATGCTTATTTACCTCAGTCTTCTTTCCTATAACAATACACTCAAATTATGCCCATATATTCTAAATTTCATTCAATATTTATTTTATCAAAAATTCAAAAATTGCAATAATTGCAGCAATAATACCAGTAATCCAAGCAAGTATTTCAATAATAGACCTTTTATTCTTATCGTCTGATTTTGTACTGAAATTTTTCAGTGATGAACTATCAATATCAATATCAGATATATTTTGATTTCCTCTGTTCGAATGTTCATTTATAATAACATGTCCACCTATTATGGTTGTTTGCTTTTCAATTTTTGTGTTGTCGTTTTTATCGTCTTCCGAATCTATTATTAAACGAACCTCTGCTCTAATGATTTTTAGTAAAGACCGTGAGTCTGAAATTCCTTCAAACCATGCCTTCCTTATTGCATATGGGGCATTAGTCCAAATTTTTATTCCCGCAATTTTTGTATCAAAATCAATTGCATTCCATTTAATAATTAAATCTTCCCTATTGTTGAATTTCACACTTATAAAAGCTTTTAAATCAACCAGAACATCATCGAGCTTTTTATATGTCTCAAACAATAAATTATGTTCATCTTCAGTTAATTTCTCCCATTCAGCTTTTACTCTCAACTCAATAATTTGGGGAAGATTGTCAAATCTTTCAATTAAGCTATCAATTATAATTAAATCTTTATCAGTCATCTTAGTTGTTGTCGTCTTAATACTTATGGTAAATTAATTATTTCAGCCTTCCCCCTTTTATCAGTTATCCACCCAAACCCCCAATTCCAAACTCCTAAAAGTACCCAAATAAACCGAAACCGCCAAAAAAGCAATGCGTTACTTTTGTAAATTTTTGTACGGCGGTGCTGTTTGAATTGTCAAGAGCTAACAGGTTTTCAAAACCTGTTAGCACTGAATAACAGCATAATTATTCGCTTTCGTCGGCTGCGTTCAATACTTGTTTAATTTTCACCAACGGATTTCGAAATATTGCTTCAAATTTTATGATGTTGGTTGTTAAAAACTCAAACATGTTCTCCCATTCGTCTTTATTAAAAACATTTACACCTTCTAAATTGAGCGAAATTCTGCTGCTGATATTGTCGTCCATACGCTCCCAATTCAATGTTTGCCCATACTTTGTTTCAATGTCGTTTTTCATTGCCCAAAGCTCATCGAATAATTTTTTGTTTTCATCTTTATTGCTGCGGGCAAATTCAAGTTGAGCGCCAACATAGGTTTTTGTTATAAGCATCGAATATCGTGTACCACTTATTCCGGTACCTCCGGCACTTAACCAATTGTCTTTGGTTGGGCTTGAGTTCTGAAAAATTGGCGTTTTCCCCTTTAGTTTGGGTAAAATTTTTGTCCAAAATTCGAATCGAATATGATGACGAGATTTTAAACTTTCTTGAGTTGCAATTTCATCTTGGGTTTTTCCTGCCATCGAAATTATAAAATCTTCGGTGTCTTTGGTTGGTATAATTTGTTCAATGGTTAAAAACAACTGCTCGTCTAATGCAAATGGGGTTGCTCTAAAACATTGAATTCTTAGTTTATAATTCATTAACCACAAAACCGTTGAAGTAACCTCTTTTCTGAAATTAGCGGCAACCAATATCATTCGTTGCGTGTTTCCTTTATTTATTGCAATTTCATCGTATTCCTGATTGTAAAAAGTTGCCAATTTTTCGGTGGCGTTTTCGCCTGTTGCATTTTTATCTAAAAAACTTTGATAAATATTTTTAACTTGTTCTTTTGATAGCGTTGAACAATACGAAGCATATTTTAAAACTTGCCAAGTAACGTCGCGCCCTGTATCGTCCAATTTGTTTTCAATTACTACAATATTTCCATCTTTATCAAGCGCCAATAAGTCCAAACGTTCGTTGGTATCATTGAAACCGTCAAATTCTTTTTGAATTATTAAAAGTTCTTCGCCCAAAGCTTCGGGTTTATTCGCTAACCATTCTTGTAAATGTTGTCTTTCCTTAAACCCAAGTTCGGTAAAAGTCTTTTTTGTCAGGTTTTTAATTCTATTGTTACTTGTGTCAATTAAATACATTGTTTTTTGTTTATTTGTTATTTAACCGTTTGGAAAATACCGATGTACAATTTAACTATATCCGTATTATGCTTTTAATCTTCATCCGCCCAAAAGCCCAAAACGAACCCCTAAAAGTACCCAAACTTACCGAAACCGCCAAAACCGCAAGTCGTTTCTTTTTACACCGGCGCTAAGCAGTTTGGAACTGCTAAGCGCC
>JAIFNC010000307.1 GCA_020047935.1 Bacteroidota bacterium | reverse complement strand
GTGTTTAATCTAAGCGCATCTACTACACGTTCGGTTATAAAATCGTGATGTTCTATTTTGAAATTAGCCTTAACGAGTGCTTTGTGCACATCGACCGATTTTCCTTTGGGTCTGAAATCGGTGTACAAAAAATAGCCGCCGGGACGTAAAACACGGTTTACTTCGGCAAAAAAACTTTCGGGGTTCATGTATCGGTGCGACGATTCTACGTTAAGTACCGAATCGAAAGAGTTATCTTCGAAACAAATTTTTTCGGCGTTTCCCTGAACAAAGTTTAAATTTGGGTGCTTGTAATGGTTTTTGCAAAATTCAATGGCTTTGTCGTTTAGCTCAAGTCCGGTAGCCGTTTTTGGTTTAAAATGTCGGTGTACAAACGAAAGACCACCACCTCTGCCGCTGCCTACTTCTAGAACGTCTTTACCATGCAATTCGCCCCATTTCGACACATGATGGTAAAGTTGAATTGAATACCGGTTGGGTTCGTCGTGCGGTTCTAACGCAAGCGGATTGTTTGGTTCGGAGTAGCCGTAGTTCATAAAAATAACTTCGGCCTGCTTGTCAATTTTACTTATGTACGAGTACCAGTTCTTGAAGAACACATTCGATATTCGTTTTTTTAATTTACTAATAGGTGCCATTGCTTTAAGTTTGGGTTTATTAATTTGCGCAATATAGAAGAAATTAATTTAAAAATCGCAACTCGTTTGTATTTGAAAACAATCTTCATAAAAATAATAATAAAATATTAGACGAATATTTAGGTGGTAGTAGTAGTTATTTATAGTTAAGCGCTGTTTTGGTTGGCTTAAGCAAATCTATAGCTTCGATTGCAAAATCAGGACTTTAAGTATAAAAATTAGTTTGTAATGTGCTGCAATTCGGAATAAATTTGTTAAATTTTTAGATTTTAAATAAGGGTATCGAAAATTTAAAAATACTTCCTTTACCAACTTCGCTGTTTACCCAAATTTCACCGTTGTTTTTTTTGATAAATTCTTTACAAAGCAATAATCCGAGTCCGGTTCCGGTTTCGCCGTTTGTTCCTTGAGTAGTTTGAATAATGGTGTCGGTAAATAATTTTTCGAGCACATCGGCAGCAATGCCAATGCCGTTATCGGAAACGGTAATTAGCGCCGTTTCATGGTTTTTTTTAAGTATTATTTCAATTGTACCGGTTGTTTCGGTAAATTTTATGGCATTCGAAATTAAGTTTCGTAAAATGGTTTTTAGCATATTGGGGTCGGCAATAACAAATAAATCGGGTGTTGCCGATAGCGTTATTCGTATATTTTTATTATTGGCTATAAGTTGCATGGAGTCCTTTATGGGTATGCAAGTATCGGTAAGGTTAATTTTTTGAGGCAAAAACGGGAGTTTTCCCGATTGCGATTTAGCCCAAAGTAAGGTATCTTCCAATAAATTGAAGGTGTTTTGAGCCGAATTTTGAACCATAATCAAATACTCTTCAATGGTTTGTGTATTGTATTTGTAAATATTTTTGATTATTATATCCAGCAAACCCAACATGGCACTCGAAGGGCTTCTTAAGTCGTGTGCAAGAATGGATATAAAACGGTCTTTATCGGCATTCAGTTTTATTAAATCGTCGTTTTGTAGTTTTATCGTTATTTCTTGTTGTTTACGTTCGGTTATATTTCTGGAAATTCCGATTATTCGTATCGCATTGCCCGATTGGTCAAAAATTGGGAACAAATGCGTAAGGTAAACTAATTTCTTGTTTAGAACGTTCGCAATTTCTTCATATATAATAACTTCTCGCGAATTAATGCACCTGCGGTAGTTCATTGTAGTTGCTTCTAAATCATCGGGAATGACCAACTCGTGAATATACTTACCTTCAATAGTTGCACGGTTCGAATTAAAAACTTTAGCCAACGCATTATTAATGAATTTAATTCGAAATTTATTGTTTTCCTCTACTTCCAAAACAAAAATATTATCAATTGAATTGTCGAATATTTCGCTTAATTGGTTTTTGCTATCATTTAATGCTTGTTCAATTTTCTTTTTCTCGGTAATATCAATAAAAGAAGCAAACATGGCAATTGGTTCATTGTTTTCATTGTTTACCAAATTTGCTGTCAGTTGCGTATTAAATAAGGTTCCGTCGCTTCTTTTAGCGGTCAGTTCGCCCATCCAGCTGTTTTTTGTTCGAATTTCAAAACCTACCTCAATTGCTTGTTCGGGGCTTTCCCAAAATTCGGCTACCGACTTGCCTAATACTTCGTTTTCATGGTTGTAGCGCCACATAGCCAAAAAAGCCTTATTAACCGAAATTAAATTGCTGTTTAAATCGGCAAAAGCAATTGCATTCAGCGAGTTTTCAATGGCACTTTCTTTCATCGATAGTTTTTGTTTTAGTGCTAAATTTTCCAATTCGAGCGCTAAATTCTTTCGAGTTAGGTCATCAATTTTTTGTTGGTCGGTCATTCGTCCTTTTTCTGCTTTAAAATTTATTTTGGAAGTTTTGTATTGTTTGGATATTTGGTTGCAAGTTATTGAATGCATTGCAGAATTCCTAAAATTACACAAATTATTTTCGTAAAGAAGAACAAATTTTTTGTTGAAAATTTGAAAACCGGTTCAACGCTTTGAATTGTTTGAACCGGTTTTTATTTTGAATTTTTTGTACTTAATTATTTCGAACTTAATTTTTTAAGTTTAATTTTAATTAGCGTATTTTCCTTTTCCAAAACATCGACTTGGTGTTCTTTCTCAAGCAATATTTTTTTCAATTCATTAATCTCCAACACAAAACTATTATTGAATTTTAGGTTATTCAATTCAGTTAAATCCATACCGAAAAGTAAAATTTTGTACAGTTTATTTTCTTTATTTAATTTTGGAATCGAATTCAATAATACATATTTTAAATTACCTGCCGAATCAATAAGGGTAAGTTTAAAACTACCGGTCGATTTGGATTGTATGGTAAGCAGTGTTTCTTCGAAAAAATTGGTTTCGCTTGTTGGTATAAACTGACGAAGATTGTTGCCCGAAATTGTATCGGCAGTTTTACCTATCAATTGAATGAACAATGTATTTGCCCGATTTATACCGCCGGTAGAAGTTATTTCGAAGAAAATATAATGCTTTTCAATAAGTTGCATTATTTCATTCAGTTGTTCGGTGTTTTGTTCGGTACGCTGCATATATTGTTCCATTCCGTGCTTAAGCTCATTTCGCTCAATCATTAATTGCTCAATATCTGTTTGAGCTGCTTTAATTTTATTCTCAAATTCAACTTTTTGTGTTACATCGGTTCCTACACTTATAACCCGAATGGCTGCACCTGATTGGTCAAATATTGGCGAGTAAGTTTCCTGTATGTACACTATTTTACCGTTGCTGCCCGAATATTTTTCAACGTAACTTACCATCTGTCCTTTTCGTAGCGTTTCCCAAACGGTATTAAAACGCGTTATATCGTTGGCAAATGAACAAATATCTTCATGAAATTTACCAATTATATGTTCGCGCTTGCGTTCTAGAATTTCTAGATAGCGATTGTTAATTGAAACTAATCGGCGGTTTATTTCATATTCAGCCATCGGAATCGATTTTTCGATGGCATGAATTAAACTTTGTGTTTCAAATTCTCTGCGTGCCGACTCTTCTTGTGCCTGGGCTAAGCCTAATAAACTTTGCTGCATTTCGGCTTCTTGATGCGCCATTTCTTCGGTTTGCTTGTTGGTGCGTTCAAGCAACTCGTTGGTGCGTTGCGATATAAGTGCCGATGAAAGCGATGCACCGATTGATTGGGCTGCACGTTCGGCAAATTGAACATGAATGGGTTCAAATGGTTTTAACGATGCCAATTCAATAATGCCAATAAGTACCGACTCGAACAAAATGGGCACTATAAGTACTCCACCGGGTTTCGAATCGCCCAAACCCGAACTAATTTCTAAATAATTATCGGGTACTTTGTTCAATAAAATCGATTCGCGTTCTTTGGCTGCCGTGCCCACCAATCCTTCGCCAAATCGAATGGTTTTATGAATTTTTTTGCGATTATTGTAGGCAATAGCACTAATAAGGCTCAATACTTTTGTTTCATCCGAAGCTCCTTGAACCATAAATAAGGCACCTTGCTGAATACCCATAAAATTGATGAGCCGGTGCAAAATTGCAAACGATAAATCGTTTAGCGAGTCGAAATGTTGTTCCAACACTTCGTTAATTTCGGCAATGCCGGCACGTCGCCAGTTTCTATATTCTTCCTCTTTTTGGTTTTTCAAGTTTTCGGCTCGGTCGGCAGCCAATTTTTCAACCGTTTTATTAAATGCCATTGCAAGTTTATCGTTTTCGCTTTGTGGCTTTACATAAACTTCGAGGTTGTTGTTGGTTATGTTTTCAAGTGCTGTTGTTAGGGTATGCAATTTGTTATTCACAATACCAAGCAAATTGCTTATTTGACCAACTTCATTGGTATAACTGCTGCTGAAATTTTGTTCTAAACTGCCTACAGCAAAATTGTTTGTTTTATCTCTTAACGCAATAATGGGCAAACTAATGGTTCGGGCATAAACTGCAATTAGCAGAAACGACAATATAATCATAATAAAACCAACTTGCACAATGTTGGAATCGGAAAATTGTAGTTGGGTTTGCAATGTATTATAATCGTAATGCGCAAGCAATAACCATTTTAATTCGGTATTGGCTATTTGCACCGGAACATGAGTGGTTAGCAAATTGTTTTTAATAGTTGCCGTTGCATTGTTTTTTCTGATGTTGCTTAGCAAGGTTGCCATTTGCGATGTTTCTTCGAATTTTGGCTTTTGCCCAATGCTCGACATGTCTTGCGAGGCACCCAAAATAGTAGCATCTTGTGCATATAAAAACACATCGGCTTCCGCATACAAACCGGCAGCATCGTTAATAAAATTTTCGAGTTTTGTTAAATTTACTTCAACACCAATAATTCCTTTAAACGTTTTGGCAATAAAAATTGGTTCTACAAAGGTTAAGGTTTGCCTTAATTCGGGCGTATTCGGATTTTGTCCGGGAAAAAGCACCGCCAATTTTCCGGTAGTTTTAGGCAATCGATAAAAAGCACCCAAGGAGGCGTCGTCGAAAAATTCGGTGGTGCGAACGCTTAATCCTTTTTCTGTATAGCGCATAAAATATGGCGCATACCTGCCGCTTACGTCGTTTCCTTCAACCGAGGCAAATAAGGTATCGGCGCCGTCGGGTTCGTTCGTTTCCCA
>JAIFNC010000109.1 GCA_020047935.1 Bacteroidota bacterium | reverse complement strand
ACAAAAACAATTTGCTAACGAACAAAATGGTTTTGCTATTGATTCAAAATTTCAACCACCTGATTTACGAATTCAATCGATACTGTTCATTAAACATAGCTTTATGAATATTTTATTTTTCCTACGTGCCTATGTGCCTATGTGTCTATGTGGTTAATAAGGGGTTAAATAATACACCAGCGTAAAAAAATAAGGTTTTAAGTTGTTTACCGTCCAAGCTTTTCGGTCTTCGGCGTTGGCAATCAGTCGGTTTTTAACCGAAGCATTGCTTTTGCCGCCGGTTTGCATAATTACCGTTACCTTGGGCAAATAGCTTGCGTTTATTTGGTGCTTATGGAAATAGCGCAACATCAGTTCGTAATCGGCAGCTGAAGTAAATTGGGTGTTAAAGCCGCCCAGCGCTTTATATACCGAAGTTTTAATATACAGCGTAGGATGTGCCGGCATCCAGCCCCACAAAAACAAACCCTGTTTGTAAGTTTCCGATTTCCAATACCGATGAATACCACCGCTTGGTTTCTGATAAATTAAGTTGGCATACACTGCGTCGGCATCGGTTTGTTCAAATTGCCTTGCAATTCTTTCCAATACTTCCGCATCGGCAAAAAAATCATCGGCATGTAAAAAACCAATTATATCGCCGGTTGCCAAGGATATACCTTTGTTTAATGCATCGTAAATTCCTTCATCCTTCTCCGAAATAATTCGAGTATTTGAATTGGAAAAACTTTGGACAATGTTCAAGGTTTCGTCAGTCGATTTTCCGTCGATTATAAGATGCTCGTAATTCTTATAATGCTGTTCTTGTACCGATTGCATAGTTCTGGCAATGGTTTTTTCGGCATTAAAACAAGCGGTAATTATAGTAAATTTGTACATGCTGCGAAAAAAAAGACCCAAAAGAACGTACATTCAATTGGGTCGATATTTATTACAATAAATTAAAATTACATTTTCTCAATCGAGTCGGCCAAAATAACCACATTATTGTGGGTATTTTCAACCACACCGCCCGAAACTTTAAAAACAATTTTTTGGTTGTTTTTGTCGGTTATTTTTATTTCGCCGGTTGCCAAGGTCGAAACTATAGGCGCATGGTTTTTAAGCATACCAAACGAACCTTTGGTTCCGGGAACCGTAACCGACAAAACTTCGTCGGAATAAACCGTTTTTACAGGCGTTACTATTTCTAAATACATAATTAATTATTTTAGCTTAGTTAGCAGCTTCAAGTAAAATTTTCTTGCCTTTTTCAATTGCTTCGTCAATGTTACCCACCAAGTTAAAGGCAGCTTCCGGATACGAATCGGTTTCGCCGTCCAATATCATGTTAAAGCCTCGAATGGTTTCTTCAATAGGAACCAATACGCCTTTCATACCGGTAAACTGTTCGGCAACGTGGAACGGCTGCGACAAGAATCGTTGTACACGACGAGCGCGGTGTACCACCAATTTATCTTCTTCCGAAAGTTCTTCCATACCCAAAATTGCAATAATATCGAGCAATTCGTTGTAGCGTTGCAACAACTGAATTACACGTTGTGCAGTTTCGTAATGCAATTTACCAACAATTTCCGGAGTAAGAATACGCGAAGTTGAATCCAATGGGTCAACTGCCGGATAAATACCCAACGAAGCAATTTTACGACTAAGTACGGTAGTAGCATCCAAGTGAGCAAATGTAGTAGCCGGTGCCGGGTCGGTTAAGTCGTCGGCAGGTACATAAATTGCTTGCACCGAGGTAATAGAACCGTTTTTGGTAGAAGTAATACGCTCTTGCATTTCGCCCATTTCGGTAGCCAAGGTAGGCTGATAACCTACTGCAGAAGGCATACGACCCAACAGTGCCGATACCTCGGAACCTGCTTGCGTGAAACGGAAAATATTATCGATAAATAACAAAATATCTCTACCGGGGCTTTTGCCGTCGCCATCGCGGAAACTTTCAGCAATGGTTAAACCCGACAAAGCAACGCGAGCACGTGCTCCGGGTGGTTCGTTCATCTGTCCGAACACCATAGTTACTTGCGATTTTGGCATTTCTTTCATATCCACCTTCGACAAGTCCCAACCGCCATGCTCCATGCTTTCTTTAAACTCTTTGCCATAACGTACAATGTTGGCTTCAATCATTTCGCGCAACAAGTCGTTGCCTTCGCGTGTACGTTCGCCAACACCGGCAAATACCGAAAAGCCGTCGTGCCCTTTGGCAATATTATTAATAAGTTCCTGAATAAGTACTGTTTTACCTACCCCTGCACCACCAAACAAACCAATTTTACCGCCTTTAGCGTACGGCTCAATAAGGTCGATAACTTTAATACCGGTGTACAACACTTCGGTAGAAGTAGAAAGTTGGTCGAACTTAGGTGGTTTATTATGAATAGAATAACCGCCGGTTTTATCCAACTGTTCAATACCGTCAATAGCCATTCCGGTAACATTCATAAGTCGTCCGCGAACCTGCTCGCCCACCGGCATAACAATTGAGTTTCCGGTAGCAACCACATCCATACCACGGCGCAAACCGTCGGTTGAATCCATTGCAATAGCACGTACGGTACTTTCGCCAACATGCTGCTGGCACTCGGTTACAATTACAGTACCATCTTGGCGAGTAATTTCAAGCGCTTCATGAATCATAGGCAATTTGCTGCCTTCTGCTTCAAAACTAACATCGATTACCGGACCGATAATCTGAACAATTTTCCCTATATTACGTAACATCTGTGTGGTGTTTTATATGGTAGCTCTTTTATTATTCTTAATTCTTGCCGACAAATTTAATAATTTTTGCAAACATAGCATAAATTGTCGAAATTTTGATGAATTAAAACTCAAAATTATCAATTATTTCGTTCTATTAATTGCCCGGTCAATTTTCTTAATTCCGTTTTAAACAGCTCATTTACTTTTATTTGTTCAAAGGCAAGCATGGCATTGGTATAAAAATAATTCATTTTTTCTTTTGCCACATTATCTATGTTCAATTCTCTATAAATATCGGTAACCAGCTTAATTTTTTCTTCCGGAATTGCTTCGGTAGTCGAAATTTGCTCTAACAGCCTATCTTTTGTAGTTCCCTGTACGGTTTCCAATGCTTTTATCAGCAAAAATGTTTTTTTATTGGCTAAAATATCGCCGCCAATTTTTTTACCAAAAACACGTTCGTCGCCAAATACATCCAAATAATCGTCTTTTATTTGAAAAGCCAACCCTAAATTAACTCCAAAGCGGTAAAGCGCTTCGGTATCGGCTTGGTCGGCACCACCGATAATAGCTCCTATTTTTAGCGCACCTGCCAACAATACCGATGTTTTAAGTCGAATCATTTTTATATATTCGCTTTCCGAAACTTGGGTAAGCGTTTCAAAATTCATGTCGTACTGTTGCCCTTCGCAAACCTCCATAGCAGTTTGGTTGAACACTTCGAAAACAGGTTTCAATACTTCCACCGGTGTTTTTGCAATGTATTGATTTGCCAAAACCATCATTGCATCGCCCGAAAGAATGGCAGTATTGGTATTGTATTTAATATGTACAGTAGTTTTACCACGACGCATTTCGGCATTGTCCATAATATCGTCGTGCATAAGGGTGAAATTATGAAATACTTCCAATGCAATTGCTGCATCTATAGCATTTTCAATCTTTTCCGAATACATATTAAAAGCCATCAGGGTAAGCGCCGGACGAATTCTTTTTCCGCCCAATGCCAATAAATATCGGATAGGTTCATACAAACCGTTCGGTTCCGGCTTCGAATTAAAAATTTCTTCCTCCAGCTTCAAGCTTATTATCTCCTGAAGTTCATCCAACGAATAAAGTTTATGCATTTGTAGGTTCATCTTCAATAAAAAATGGTTGAATTTCATCTTTCTTCGTTTTGGCGAATTTTTCAATCGTCAGCAACATCGAAGGTAATACCAATAAATTTGAAAGCAGCGCCACAATTAATGTAAATGAAACCAAGGTTCCCAATGCTTGTGTACCGCCAAAACTCGAAGCTTGAAAAATTCCGAATCCAAAAAACAAAATTATTGCCGTATATATCATACTTACGCCGGTTTCGCGGGTCGAATTTATAACTGCTTCGGTTACATTTCCGTTAGTATTAATAAGTTCCAACCGGTATTTTGTTAAATAATGAATTGCATTGTCAACCGCAATACCAAAGGCTATACTAAACACCAATACGGTTGAAGGTTTAATAGGAATATCGGCAAAACCCATAAGCGCTGCGGTAAACACCAACGGAATTAAGTTTGGTGTAATAGAAACCACTACCATTCGGAATGATTTAGAAAGCCAAGCCATAAAGATTGCGATAAGAATGATAGCCAAAATAACGCTCGAAATCAAGTTGTTAATTAAATATGAAGTTCCTTCGGTAAAAACCACCGCAGAACCGGTAATACTGACTTTGTATTTTTCTTCCGGAAAAATTTTAAGTACATCGCTTTTAATGCTATCACGCAACTCATTCATTCTAAGGGTACCTACGTCTTCAACTCGGTAACTTATTCGGGTATATTGCGAAGTTGTATCAATAAACGATTTCAATAAATTACCTTGTTCGGTACTGCCGGTTAAATAAGGTAAAATAAAATTCAGTTCCTGCGAAGTAGGAAACTGATAATGTTCTTCCTTACCGTTAAAATATGCCTGCCGTGCAAACTTTAATCCTTCAGAAACACTGGTACCTGATGATAGTTCCGGATACTTTTTAAGTTCCTCTTGCAGTTTATTAATTTTATTAATGGTCGAATATTTCATTACACCCTTTTTGTTCAAGGTATTAATCGAAATTTCGAGCGGCATTACTCCTTTTATTTCTTTTTCAAAGAATTTCAAATCGACAAAAACCGGGTCGTCTTTCGGAATATCGTCGATAATAAACCCGGTACTGTGCACCAAACTTATACCATAAAAGCAAATACCAATAAAGATAAAAACAATGGTATAAACTATTGTTCTATAGTTTAATATTACTTTAACTGCCCTTTCAAGTAAATTACTTATAAATTTATTATCTAAGTGTTTAACGTGTTTTTCCTGTGGTTCGTCAAAAAAACTGAATAGAATAGGAACGATAATTAACGAAACCAAGAAAATTCCCATAATGTTAATAGAAGTAACAATACCGAATTCGACCAAAAACGGATTTTTTGTAATGATAAAAGTTCCGAAACCGGCAGCAGTAGTTAAATTGGTTAAAAAGGTAGCATTGCCTATTTTTTCGATTATTCGCTTAAGCGCCTGCAATTTATTGCCATGACTTCTAAATTCGTTATGAAATTTATTCATCAAAAACACACAATTTGGCACTCCAATAACAATCATTAAAGGCGGTATCATTCCGGTAAGTATGGTTATTTTATAGCCCAACAGCACCATAGTACCTATTGACCAAAT
>JAIFNC010000188.1 GCA_020047935.1 Bacteroidota bacterium | reverse complement strand
CTGTCGGACGTAAACCGAAGAATAATTTTGGTTTCCGGCAGCCGCACATAGGGTATTTTGTTTATAATTGCCGAATCGTTTTTAAGTGTCAGATGCCCCGGCTGCGAATTATTCTGCATAAAAATTGCATTATATTGGTCGGCCTTTGAAAGGTAAAAGTTTGTTGTTGAAGGAATTAGATTTATTGGTACAAAATCGTTTTGTGCTTTGTTGAAACGATATAAATTATTGTTAACACTTGCCAGTATTTCGGAATTGGTGCATGCTATTTTAACTAATTCAATATTTTTAATCGAATCGAAATTGTTGAATAACTTAGCCTCCAATTTGGTGTAATTTTCTGTGGGTGTAAGTTTGGTAATTCCCAAAGCGCTTTGTGCTATCCACAAATTTCCGGTCGAATCAATGGCGGCATATCGACAATTTCCTACAAAACCTTCAAGTGCATTGCTTATAGTCCATTTATGATTATGTTTATTCAAAATTCTCATTCCATCGGCAGAAAAAAGCCAATAATTGTTTTTCAAACCTTTAATTGAATCAATTTGCCATGTATAAAAATTGCAATTTACTTCAGTTTTCAGATTCTTTTCAATAATTAAAATTTTTTTCTCGGAAACAAAAAACTTGGTGTCGTTAAAAGTTTCAATATCCCAAAAGCGGTCATTCAGTTCGCTATGCACTGCAACCGCCTTTTTCGATTGAAAAACGTTATTTCCTTCAATATTAATTGTATAAACCCCGGTTGTAATAGAAAAATATAGGTTTTTATCGGCAATGCCAATTGAAAATGGGAGTCCGTTAATGCCTTCCGGTTCGCTAAAGAAACTAATTGGCGAATTAAGTTCAATGCACGATATGCCGTTTTCGGTAGCCACCCAAAGGTTACCTTCACGGTCTAAGTACATGGAATATACCGCATTATCAATTAAACCCGTACTTTTATCAATTAGTTTTACGGGGTTTAAATCCGAATCGACAATAACTAATCCTCCGTTAAGCGTGCCAATAGCAATTTGGTTGTTGGGCAGGAGTAGGGCAGTATAAATTAAATTCTTTTGTAAAAAACTATGCAGTTCGTTGTTTAAATTCGGTGTTTTTTTTCCATAAAAACTAATACCTGCTTTGCGCGAGCCTTTTATACCGGTGTTACTACCCAAATCCAAATAAAAGTAGTGCCTATCAGTGCTTTCAAATCCTTCTTTTTCAATAAGTTTAAACTTGTCATTTTCAATGGTTAGCAATCCTTTATTAGCTAATATTATGGAAGGTTTTCCGTTGAAATAGGACAAAAAACTTGATTTTTCGCTAACTTCAAGTACCGTTATTTGGTTGTTTCGGTAAATGAAAATAGCGTTGGCAGTTGAGAAAAATATACCGGTTGAATCGGAAATAATAGACCAAACATCGGTAAACTGCTGCAATGAATCGGGTAGTAATTTTTTTAGCGAAACATAGTTTAATTTTCCACGGTTATCGGGTTCAAAATACCCAAATTCGTGTTGTGCGCCCACATAAATTCGCCGGTCTTTCAATAATAACGACCGCACTATAGTATTGTTTGGTATAGTAAAAGTCTGCCATTTCGAACCATCGAAAGTCAACAAACCGTTTGAGTTACCAAAATACATTCTGCCAAGCGAATCTTGCGCAATGGCCCAATTTTGCGAATGCGCATTGTAGTCCGATAATTCGAAATTGGTTATTATTGGTTTGCCCAAACTTGCTTTTGGCTGGGCAAAACCAACGATCAGAACACATATATAGATAACAATACTGATATAAAACCGCAACATTTCCGCCACTTTTACTTCATAACTCGTTTGTTCATAATTCAAACTTTAAAGATAGAAAAAAAATGAATATTCAATAATAAAAAAGAAGAATTTAAAGTTTGTGTCGTTTTACACAATTGCTAAATCGAGTAAAAAATACGGCATATTTAAAAAAGCCGGTTTGTTTTTTATTTAGTAGAAGTTGTAAGTTACTAAACAATTGATTTTTATCGAATTTTTCAATTATGCCTCCGTGTGCCGAAAAAATAGTCTCGATGTCCAAATTTTTCAGTTTTTCCAAGCTTTCGTTCATTAAATTGGGTAAAGTAACCGGAAATGGCAAAAGTATTTTTGTATTTATTTTTAAAATTAGATCGGCGGCATACAAAATTTTCATTTGCTTGTGGTATAACAACAAATCGTGCGACGTATGGCCCGGACAATGAATAACTTGCCAGTCGGTAAAAAAAGGGAGTTCTTCGCCACCCAAAAGCGGAAAGTCGGGTTTTATTTTGCGCGGATGAAAGGTCGATTTTAACTTTTTACCGGTTTTCAGTATTACAAACCATGTAAAACTTAAATCGATAATGTGCTGTAACCGTCCTCTTAAACCGCTATACCATAAATCGGCGTTTGTATGTGCCGAAGTTTTAACATCGGTAAGTTTACGTAATTGGTTTACCGCGCCGCAATGGTCGGGGTGCATGTGCGAAACGGCTACCAATTTAAGTTGATGCAATGGCTTGTTTAATTCTTTGGTAATAAGGTTTTTAATAATCGAAATATCACTTTTGGAAGCTCCATCCATAAGCAGTAATTTTTCCGGATATTCAGCCAAATATATTTTTTGAATATGACCGTTTAGTTCGTGTATTTTGAAACTGCCAAAATCGTAGGTTTTCATTTTGGCTATTTTATTGGAAGATTTTTCAAGGTTTCGATGCGGTAGATTGGGTAGCGCATGTGTGTTGCTTCTTTGTAATACGAATTGGCATAAATATGCCGCAATTGCGCGTATGCATTACCTGCAGCAGCAGCCACCGCACATATGCCAATAATGCAAGCTGTAAGTACAATATTTTTCACTTCAATTAAATTAAGGTAAATATTCAATTTTTCGAAATAGAAGTATTAATTTTTTCGAATTCCGACACGTTTTATGCTATATTTTGAATTGCAATAAGTAATTCTTCGGTTTTAAACGGTTTAACAATGCATGTGCACTTACTGCAACTAAATTCTTTATATAAAATAGGTTTAATAATTTTTTGGGTGAAATTATTTTCTGCCAATTTTGTTTCCAAAATAGCCGTATTGGTTGTGTTTAAATTATTAATAATGAAATCGATGGTATTTTTTTTTAGAATTGAAATGGCATGTTCGGGCGTACCGGCAAAAATAGTATTTATTCCTGCCAAGTGAAGCATGGAAACAATTGATTCATAAGTATGTGCAAATTCACTAATATACAGAATGTTAAAGTTTTTGCCTAAATTTACGGCATTCCAGTCAAAATATCCGGCAGCCGATTCGTTGGGGTGCAACGGAAAGCTAATGTAAAAAAGCGAACCAACATTTTCCTCCGATTCAACATAAATGTTGCCTTGCATAAGTTCGGTAAGTTGCTTTGTTATAGCCAATCCAAGTCCGGTGCCGCCCACATTTCGGTCTAAGGTGTCTTTTATTTGCGAAAACCGGCTAAAAATAAAGTTTTGCTTATCGGCAGGAATACCTACTCCGGTGTCTTTTACGTAAAACATAATGGTTTGCGAATCGGGAAAATACCAACCAAATTCAATAAAACCGGTATCGGTAAATTTTAAGGCATTATTAATTAAGTTCGAAATTATTTGTTTTAACCGGTAAGGGTCTATTAAGAACTTGAAATTGAAAGCATTGGATTGTGGTACAAATTTTAGTTCAATATGCTTAACCGTTTTTTGTTGTAAAATGCTTAGGTATATTTGGTTTATTTCGGTTAGCAATTCGGTTGGCGATATACTCTGTTGGTGTATATCCAGCTGTCCTGATTCAATTTTTGCAAAATCAATAATATCGTTTACCAACCGTATTAAATCTTGTGCACTGCTTGTTATGTATTGAATATAATTTCTTCGGTCGTCAACCGATTCTTCGGCATACGAAAGCAATTCTGAAAATCCGACAATGGCATTTAGCGGTGTGCGTATTTCGTGCGACATGTTTGCCAAAAATGCCGATTTTAGTCTATCCGATTCTTCGGCTCGTGCGCGTGCTTCTTTTAAGGTTTTTTCGTAATTCTCTTGGTCGGTAATATCGCGACCTATAGCCAACATGCCCAATACATTTTTGCTTTGGTCGTAAAATGGTAATTTGTGTACCAAAAAAATTACGTCTTTGCCATCGGCAGTTGTAATATGCTGTTTTTCAACAATTATTTTTTCTTTCTGAATAATCGAAATATCTTTTTGTGTGCTTATAGCCGCAATGCTTTGGTCGCTAATTTCTTCTTCAACTTTGCCAATGGCAAAATTTTTCGAAAAATTTCGAAATTTTGCAAATGCTTTGTTGTATCCTAAATATTTGCCGTTTAAGTCTTTATAATAAATAATATCGGGTATGGTATTTATCATGGAGTCGAGCAACGATTTTTCGCGGGCTAAAGCAGTCTGGAATTTTAAATTTTCGGTTAAATCGATGGCTAACATCCAATGTTCCCAATTGCTAATAGGAGGTTTATGGGTAATAGCAGTTATGGATAGTAATTTATAACTGCCATCTTTGCATAACATGGTAATGGTTTCGTGTTGCTTCGATTTTATTTTCGAAATAAGGTCGCTGAAGTTTAAATCGGAGTACTTTGGAATAAGACTATTTATACTTTTTTTGTTTAACAGCGTTTTAGCGTCCCATCCGGTAAGTTTTTCGGCTTGTTTGTTCCAACAGGCAATGTTGCCCTCGGAATTAAACGCCAATATCATTATAGGTATATTGTTTATTATTTCGATAAAATAGCTGTTTCCTAATTCAAGTTTTTGCTTAACTTTTTGTAATTCTATACGTTTCATGAGCAGTTCTTCGGTATGCTTTTTTAGCATTTGGTAGGCTGCGGAACGTTGTTTTCGTAATTTTCGTACAATTAGGAAAATAATAATTCCAATAATTGAAGTAATAATAAAAAAGCTAATAATTATTTTTTGTTTAGCAAGTTGTTGCTCGTGCGTGGTTTGTTCTTTTTCAAGTTGCTCAATGGTTTGCTTCGATTTTAGCATATCGTAATCAAAAAGGCTTTCGCTAAATTTTGCTAACGATTTATTTTCAGTTTGTGCGGTCAATTCAATTAAGATATTAATATGTAAGTCGGTATAATTGTTTGCAGTTGCAATTATTGCCGCAGCTTCAAGATTTTCAGCAGCTTCCGAAAAGTTGTTCAGTGCGGCATAAATTTTACCTTTGTGGTAAAGCGATGAACCGGTGCCATGTTCATTTTGCATTTTTTTAAATAAAATGTAGGCATGGTTTGCAAAATCGAGTGCTTTTGCAAACTTCTTACTTTTTAAATATACATCGCTAATATTTATGTACGAAATTGCTATGCTTTGCGTATTGTTGGTTGTAAGTTTAATTTCGAGGGCTTTAAAATGATAATATAATGCCGAATCGTATAGGTTTTCGTATATGAATGATTCGCCTAAGTTATTGTAAATTTCTGAGATTCCGTTTTTATAATTTCCTTGTGTGTAGTATTTTAATGCGTCGGTATAGAAAATGCGTGCTTTGTCCAACTTATTTTTCAGCAAATAAATATTACCAATACTTTTTAACGAAATGGCTATACCTTCCAATAAATTATTTTGTCGTGATATTTCAAGTGCCTGATTATGTAGAACTTCAGCTTTGTTGAAATGATTAAGCGAATTATATATTTTACCTCTGCCGTTTAAGGCTTCTATTTTAAGTTCAAAATTCGAAAGTAGGGTTGCCAACGAATCGGCACGTTCAAAATTTATTATACTCTGAATAAAATCCGATTTCTTGTATTTTAAATCGCCTAACAACAAATAGCATTGCAATTCCGATGGTTGCAATTTTTTCTTTTTTGAAAGTTCTAACGCTTTATTTGCAATAATTTCGGCTTCTTTCAGCGAATCGGTACTGTGTTTTTGCGCCTGTATAATAAGCGAATTTATTTCGAATTCGCGCTCACTTTGTGCCATACCGCTTGTAGTAAATACAATGGTTATCAGTACTATCGAAAGCCATTTCATAATAGAAACTTTCATTCAATTAATTGTTTTCTTTTACATTCCTTTGCAACAAACCGGTTGCTTAAAGCTGTAAATTATAAATATTTGTTAATGGTTGAAATTAAATTGCCCGGTCTTATAGGCTTGGTTATAAAGTCGGTACAACCCATTTCCAAGCTTTTTTCGCGCTCGCCTGCCAGCGCAAAGGCTGTTTGTGCTATGATAGGCAATTCTTTGTTAAACGCTCTAATTAGTTTTGTTGCTGTATATCCGTCCATAATAGGCATTTTTACATCCATTAAAACCAACTGAATATCGAGGTTTGTTTTACACATTTCTACGGCTTCGCTACCGTTTACAGCGCGCAGCACTTTATATTTCATTGGTTTAAGTGTTTCTTCCAATAATTTATAGTTTAACTCTTCATCTTCGGCAATAAGAATTAAAATATTTTCGGTTAAAAATAATTTTTCCGGTTTCCTATTTATTTGAATTGTTTGACCCGCTTTGTTTTCAGCAGAAAAATTAAAGCTTAAGACGGTTCCGCCGGTTTCGTCCACCGAAATAGTTATTTTGCCGCCCAAAAGCTCGGCTGATTTAATACATAATACCAGGTCTAAGTTTTTAATATTGTGCTCATTATATATGGTTTCAATTTTATTGTTGAACTGTTTTTCTATTTGCTGCAACAATTCATCATCCAAACATTGTCCGTCGGATTTGGCATAAAATACCTGTTCAAGCTTGTTTTTTTTGTATCCGAATTCAATTAAAGTAGCCTGAGTGTTGTTAAATAAATAGAAAAGCATATAATTGAAAAGTGCTTTCAATCGGTGCGAATCAATCGAAATAACTTCCGATTCGGCAGCGTTTAAGTTCGGACAATGAAGTTCAATTTTGGGCATTCGGCATCTGGCAGCATAAATAAAATCTTCGTAAACGCTTGTAACTAATTCATTTACCGAAATTTCTTGTTTTTCTTCTTTTATAAGTTTGGCTTCAATTCGTAAAATATCGAGTATGGTGTTTATCGAATGCAGTAGGAGCCGACCGCTTTTGCCTATAAAATTGGCAAACGACAATTTTTTCTCGCTTGGAACATTTTCATCTTTAATTAGTTCGGAGAAACCAATAATTG
>JAIFNC010000322.1 GCA_020047935.1 Bacteroidota bacterium | reverse complement strand
GGTTTCGTTTTAGTTCGAATTGTATATAGCCTTGTTCGTCGGTAATCGAATAAATGCCCCAGCTAAACGAAGTGCGGCGTTGTGCGCGGTTATAAATGGGCGTATGTTGTTTAATTTCAGCTGATTCGAGCAACAGCGCAGTAAGTTCGCTGCCGGTAATTTCAAACGAAATGGTGTGAATGTTATTCTTCATTTCCAATGCTTTACCGGTGTCTTTATTCTGAAAATGCTGTTGTACTCTGCTTTTTATATTTTTGCTTTTGCCCACATAAATAATATCGCATTTGGCGTTGTAAAAGTAATAAACACCGGTTTTTTCGGGTAAATTTTTAATAATATCGAGGTTGAAATCGGGGTTCATTCCATCGAATTTGAGTGCAGCCATTTCCGAAATTAACGGCTTCTTTTTGCCGTCGAGGTTAAGCAGAATTTCGAAAAGTTTGGTGGTAGCTTCGGCATCGCCGGCTGCGCGGTGTCTGCCATTGATAGGTATACCCAAATCGGCACAAATATTTCCCAAGCTATACGAGCGCCTTCCCGGAATTAAAATTCGTGCCAACCTTACGGTATCAACAGTTTGTCGTTTAAAATCGAACCCCAAGTTAGCAAATTCGGTTTTTATGAAGTTATAATCGAAATTGGCGTTGTGCGCTACAAAAATACGGTTGTCGGTAATTTCTACTATTTGTTTGGCTATTTCGTAGAATTTTGGTGCACCAACCAGCATTTCGTTGGTTATTCCGGTAAGTCGGGTAATAAACGGTTCAAGCGTTTTTTCGGGGTTTACCAAGCTTACAAATTGGTCGATAATTTTTTCACCATCGAAAACAAAAATAGCTATTTCGGTAATTCGGTCGCTTTTTGGACTGCCACCGGTGGTTTCTATGTCTATTACCGTATACATGCTTGTTAGTCGGTTTGTAAAACTTGCAAAGCTTTCAAATACTTGTTCATACGTTCTGCATCGGTAGTACTTACAAAAGTTAGGCGTTTTACGTCCAAATTATCGGTTAAATCGTATATTTTAATTTGCTTTGCCAATGTATTTTGCTTGGTTTTCAAAATAAATTCTTCATAGGTTTCGGTTTCTAATCGCGAAACAATAATTATAGCTTCAATAATGTGCTCAGGGAAACCGTTCGATCGCAGATATTCGGCAGTTATATTCGTATCTTCGAGCGTGTCGTGCAGAACTCCTACTATTTTTTCGTCTAAATTTTTACCCTGAAACATAATTCGGAGTGGATGCAATATATACGGCATACCGTTTTTGTCTTTTTGCCCTTGGTGTGCATTTACGGCTATGGTAATAGCTTGTTCCAACAACGCGTTAGTTGCCTTATTTTCCATACCTAGAGCGAATTTTGGCGGTTAAAATTTCGGGGTTCACCGGCTTGAACATAAAATCGTCGGCACCATATCTAAAAGCGGTGGTAGCTACACTTTCTTCGGTAACCGACGAAACTACAAAAATTAACTTGGTCGGGTACATTTTTCTAATTTTTTCGACCAATTTTATGCCCGAAATTTTCTTCATAAAAACATCAACAATAAATACTTCGGCATCTTTCGGACTTTCGATAAATGCTTCGGCAGAATTATACATAATAATGTTTTTTATACCTTTTTTTCTGAAAATTAATTCCAACAGTTTAGTGTGAAATGCGTCATCGTCAATTATGCAAACCGAAACATCTTTTAAATCGTCGGAGGTAGCGTTTCTTTTCAGAAATTGCATAGCCGTTTTTGCTATGGTCGCGCTGTCGTTTTCTTTGGCAATATAATCGTTGAAACCAAATTTAAGAATGCTTTTGGCAGCAGCATTTTCAGTGCTTATAAGTGCCAACACCAACACTCCGCTTTCGCGTAAACTTTTGTAGTCTCTAAAAAAGTCCATCATGCCTTTGTCTGGTGTTTCTATCGAAATTAATATGAGCCCGGGTTTATTCGCTTCAATCAAATTTTTGACATTCTTGAAATTTTCGCAACCTGCAAACTTATAATCAAAGTCTTCGAATACTCCTTCTAAATCCGCATGAAGTTCTAAGTTGTTGTAAATGTGTAATATACTGTTATTCATACTGCCATTTTGTGAGGTATCAAAGTTACTTAAATTAAATGATTTAATAAAACTTATAGGGTAAAAAGTTTGTACATTGGTTTGTTTTTTACTATTTCTTCTCGTTCGGTTCATTTTTTTAGTTGAACCAACATTTCGGCTACTGTTTTTGCCGGTAGCATACAAGTTTTATTTTCACAAATATAAGCAATTGTTTCGCCTAAAACAAAACGATTTTTGAACGCAGGAATTGCGGTTGAAGGTTCGGAAAATGCGCCGATAAGGATAATATTCGGCAAATAGCTACCTTTTAGTGCCGATAAATAGTTGTCGGCATCTTTTCCGCAGATAACCAATAATTTATAGCCGTTAACTTTTTCGATTATAGTTTCAAACCATTTAAAATGAAATGCCGGTATTTTTTTCAGATTTGGCACTATTTGGTTGAGCATGTGCTGCGCAATTGCATGATATTTTTCGTCGTAAAAAATTTCGGAAAGCTGAAGGAGCACTTTGGCTATAACGGCATTCGATGAAGGTGTTACATTGTCGGAAAGCTCCATTTTTCTGGTAAATAGCGGTTTATCGTTGTTCGAAGTAAACCAAAAGAAACCGGAATTGGGGTCGTAAAAATTAGTTATGAGCGCATCGGTCAAATTTTTGGCGGCGTACAAATATTTCAAATTAAAACTTACCGAATAGAGCGTTAAAAATGCTTCAATTGTAGTAGCATAATCATCTGCAAATCCGGGAATTGTAACCTTGCCTGTTTTATAATTTCTAAATAAAACGTTTTCTGAAGAAATCAGGTTTTCGATTATAAAATCAGCTGCTTTTTGCGCATTTTCCAGATAAAACTTATTGTCGAAAGCCCAATAGGCATTAGCAAGTGCTGTAATTGTGAGCGCGTTCCAAGTGGTAATCGATTTGTCATCTAATCCGGGACGAATTCTTTTTTTTCGTTCAGTAAACAAAATTTTTAAAAGTGCATGTTTTTTTTGTTGAAATTCTTCGGTTGAAAGTTTGTGTTTGGCAATAAATTCATCGTCGGTTTGGGTTACATGCAAAACATTATGCGAACCTTCCCAATTGCCGTTTTTTTGTAGGTTGAAGTATTCGGCAAGCGAGGCGGCATCGGTTCCGGCGAGTTTTTCGAATTCAGAAAAACTCCACACATAGTATTTTCCTTCTTCACCTTCGCTGTCGGCATCGAGCGATGAATAAAAAATGCCTTCGGGTTCTTGCAATTCGGTGGTAATAAACTGAATTGTTTGCTCAGCAATTTGTTTATATTCGGCTTTAGGCAATAGCATGTAAGCTTTTGCATACAAGCTTATTAGCTGAGCATTGTCGTATAACATTTTTTCAAAGTGCGGCACTACCCATTCTGCGTCTACAGCATAGCGTGCAAAACCTCCGCCAACCGGGTCATACATTCCGCCGGCGGCAATTCGGTTCAGAAAAACTTCTGAATATTGGCTAATTTTATCGTTTGCGGAAAAATAATTATAGGTTAGCAGTGCCTGATGTAAGCCGGGCAACGGAAATTTAGGTGCACCGTTTAATCCGCCCGATTGCTGGTCGAGTTCAGAAAAAATCTTGTTTTTTAGTGAAGTAAGAAATATTTCGTTGATTAGTGGTTTTTCATTCGAAGCTTTTACAACTTCCATATTATTAATTCCTTGTGTTAATTCTTCCGATGCACGCAATATCTTCGAATAGTCGTTAGCATACATTTCGGCCAAGCTTTTAAGCGCATGTTTCCACTGGTCGGTTCTAAAATACGTGCCGCCGTAAAATGGTTTTCCGTTGGGCAAAGCAAAGCAATTGAGTGGCCAACCGCCGCGCCCGGTAAGCAATTGCACGGCATTCATATATACGGCATCTATATCGGGGCGTTCTTCGCGGTCTATTTTTATGCAAATAAAATGCTCGTTCATTAAGGTAGCAATTTCTTCATTTTCAAAACTTTCGTGCTCCATAACATGGCACCAGTGGCAGGCAGCATAGCCAATACTAACCAGCATTGGTTTGTTTTCGGTTATTGCTTTTTGCAACGTTTCGTTGTTCCATGCGTGCCAATTTACCGGATTATGCGCATGCTGCAACAAATACGGACTTGTTTCGTTAATTAGAAAGTTGGTGTATGAATAATTTGTCGGTTCCATAGTCGTTTTTCTTTTTATTAAGAACAAATCTAAATAAAAAAAAGCAACTATTTTTTTGATAGGAATTATTTATTCTTGTAGAAAGTGTTAAGTGGTTAAAATTTAGTTGTTTAAATTTTAATTTTGACGATTTTTTAATTTTCATATATAAAACTGAATTTATTGGACAATAGTTGAGTTTTTTTTGTCTAATTTTGAAATTAAATTGAAGAATTACGTGTACAAACTATATAAACTTAATTGGAATGAAAAATAGAAGAGTTTTATTTACAATGCTTTTTGTTGCCGTATTTTTACCCATGGTAACATTTGTAAGCTGTAGCGAGGAATTATTGGAAGACTTGAAAAAGTTAGCCATTGAGTTGGCATTGAAAGAAGTATTGGGCGAAAATGCTACCGAAAATTTGAATACTTTGTTTGGTTGGCAAAAAGACAATGAGCAACTGGATAAAATTGAAACCAATATTTCGTTCGGTAGTTCAGGCAATATTTCGGCACCGGCAAGTTTCGATTTAAGTGCAAAATTTCCGCCTATAGGCAACCAAGGCCAATACGGTACTTGTGTGGCTTGGGCAGTTGCATACAATTTAAAAACCTACCTCGATGGGTTGGATAGAAATCTAACAACCGCTCAGTTGGCTGATAAAGCAAACCAGAGCAGTCCGAAAGATTTATTTTGGGCAATTCCTGCCGCGCAAAAGGGAAAAGATTGTAACGGTACCGGTTTCGAATCGGCAATGGATGTAGCGGTAAGCCGCGGTATTGCTCCGCTTAGCGTGGTGCCTTATACTGAGTTGGGAAATTGTGCTTCGTCGCCGCTTTCGAACTGGAACACCGAAGCAGCTAAATATAAATTGGACAATTACCGACAAATTGGAGATAAGTACGGAATTGATATTAATGAAACTAAAGGGTATTTGGCACAAGGTCGTCCGGTGGTAATAGGTGCAAAATTGGGCGATAATTTTATGTCAGCCAAAGATGCAACTGTATTAAAAAGCGATACCTACGGCTATACCGGACA
>JAIFNC010000080.1 GCA_020047935.1 Bacteroidota bacterium | reverse complement strand
CGATGCTACCATGCGGTTCCGCATCCTAAAATTATAATACTTGCCGGCGTTGATGCCATTAGCGGCGGTATTTTTGCCGACAGTCCGGGGCTTAATCGCGAATTTTTATCCAAATACCAAATCGATTTGTACATACCCGGAAATCCGGTGCATCCGCTCACTTTTATAAACGGCGTGCTCGATTTGCTGCGAACCAAGAAATAGTGGCAGTCTGAAAAATTACAAAAACACAATTTAATTATTTTTAACTTATTGATTATAAGATATTACAGAGTTTTAAACTCTGTAATAGCTTGCTTTTTAGACCCCTCAAATCGGAGTATTTACCATGCGTACCGAAAAAATATCGATATAATTCCAGAACGAACCGATTAAATTTTCAGGTGCTTCAAGTTCCAGCAAGGCTTGTTTGTAACAATTTAACCACACATTTCTACCTTCCATGGTTATTTCAAAAGGCTTATGGCGTGCAGCCATCATTGGTTTGCCGCGGTTTTGGTTAAAATACTGCGGACCGCCGCAAATTTGAACCATAAAATCGGCCGAATTTCGAATTGCTTGCTCAAATGCAGCATCGTCGGCAGGAAAAAGGTGTTGTATTCCACTTTCGCGTAATAATTCGTAATGTCGCTTTACCATAGCGCGAATGCCCGCTTCGCCCAAAACTTTGTAAAATTCGCGGTTGGGTAGGGTAACTTGCGGTTGTTCGCCAAATTTAAAGGTGGTTATATTTAATTCCATAATTTTTTATTTTAATTTTTGAAGGAAATTTTCCATTAAGCCTTGCAAATAAAGTTTTAATTCGTTCGGAAGAATTACTTCAATATCGTTGGTTAAGCCTAAAATAAACCGACCGATTCCTTTAAAACTGTTTACTTCAATTTCCAACGAATAGGTGTTTTCGTCCAATTTTTCAATAAATTTTTCGCTTAACGGGTATTCTTCAACCAATAAATTTTTGGCTTTCAAACTAATTCGCAACTTAACATTTTGCGGCATTGTTGCATCGTCCAACGACATTCGGAATACATCCAAATTCATTTTAATATGTTGCTCTGTAAACAGTTGGTCGGTTTCTAATACCTTAATTTTACCAAAACGAGCTATTTTAAAGGTCTTGTTTTTGCCGGATTCGGGTTCGTATGCCCAAAAAGAAGTAAACGATTGTATAAATTGAAACGGTTCGAGCAATCGGTCGGAAATGGTGCCGGTGTGGTTCGATTTGTAGTTGTACAGCATAATTTGCTTGCCGGTTCTAATGGCTTTCGAGATGGCTTCTACTTTTTCTTGCTCTTGTTTCATAACCAGCGGTGTGGCTACCCGATCGAAATTATAGATTGAATATAATTTCTTAACCAATTGGTCTTTAAGTTGGTCGGGTGCTTCAATTTCCGAAATGGCTCGATTCAAAATAGTCGATTCTTCTTCTGAAAAATAAAGTAGCTGACTTAGGTCTTTGTATTCGGAATGCAGCTTATCAATTTTATAAAAACCTTTGCGCGGCTGGTCGAAAACAAAGCCAACTTCTTCAAAAGTAGCCATATATCGACCTACGGTTTTGGTGTCGATACCAAAATGTTCTGCCAATTGTTTTTTGTCGCGCCCGTAGGTTGAATTTGCCAAGGTAACTAGCATTTCCAACATTTTTCTCAGTTTTTCTTGCGAAGCATCAGCCATAACTAAATTTTTTTTCGGAAAATTAGGTTGGCTAAAGTACAAAAAATAGGGCAAATTGAAAACATCCCTGCTAAATATAGTATCTAAATAAAAAAGGCAAGGCTTACTTTAAGCCTTGCCTTTTCTATTAAAGGTTTATTTTTCCGCAGTAGTAACTATTGCGCAATATACAATCGTCGGCTGTAGCGCAAACCATTTGCCTGAACTGCAAATACATAATAGCCCGGTAATAAGTTTGGTAGGCTTATCGTGTTTTCGGTTGAGCCTTTGCCGCTTTGTTTGTAAACTACCGCACCGTTAAGGGTTATTATTTCTAAGGTATAAGGTTTGTTTTCAAACTGTTCGCCGCTAAAAGTAACGTAATCTTTTGCCGGATTAGGGTAAATTTTAACCGTATTTATATTCAAGTCTTGCTTTCCGGTTGGCCAAGCTTCAATACTTACCATGGCAGATTTAATGCCTTTTTTATTTTTATAGGCAACCATATAAATATTGTAAACTGCTCTTTTATCAACCGAAATACTTTCGGAAATAACTCCGGCAGTTACTGTTTTAATGGTTTTCGCAACTTTTCCGTTAAAATAAATTTCAATCGAATCGACATTGGTATTAATCGAACCTTCATATTTAATATTTCCGCTTTCGTTCATAACATTGTGTGCTATAGGCGTATGCAACATTTCCGGAATGGTAGCTGTCCAAATTCCTCTACCGTGGGTTGCAATAACCACTTTATCGTCAACCGCTTTTAGTTGCCAAATTGAAACGGCAGGCATTTCGGGTACAATATGCCACGAAGTGCCATAGTCGTTCGATTCGAATAAACCAATTTCGGTACCAACCCAAATCGTATTGGTATCGCTCGGCAGCACAAGCAGACTGTGAGCAATTACATCGGGGAAACCGTTGGCGCTTTTGCCTGTTTCCGGATTCATTTGCGATAAATCTGTCCATGTTTGTCCTAAGTCTTCGGTTTTAAGTACTTTAGGTTTTCCTTTTATACCATAAAGCATAAATGCCGTATTGGCGCGGGTTGGGTGCGTGGCTATGCTGGTAATGTAGTAATTCATGTCAAAATTTGTATACTTAGGTATTGGATTAAATTTTAATCCTCCGTCAATTGATACAAACATGTTTACTGTTTCTGCATTTGCAGCGCCTGCCCAAACTACTCGGTCGTCGAATACCGAAACTTCGATGTTATGCTGGCTTGAAATTCCTCCGGGTGCCCATTTGGTTGCCGAAATTGGCACTCTACTCCATGAACCTCCAAAATTGGTAGAACGGTAAACTCCTTGGGTTCCTATGGCAAAAATTCTATCGGGCGAAGTTACCATAGAACCTGCGAGGCGAGAAATGAAAGGACCATCTTCTGCCATACCTGTTTTTGCCGGTCCCCACGAAATACCACCGTTAATTGTTCTGTTAATACCATTATATTGGTATGCACCAATAATTTTATTTGGGTCGCGGTAGTTCCATATAACTTCAAAGCCGTCGCCACCAATTTTCATCGAGTAGAAGGTTTTATCTTTAAAATCTTGTCCGGGTTGCGATTGCCAAGTTCCGTTGTCTTGTGTTCCGCCAACAAATTCATTAGCCTTAGGTTTTTTATCGGCGCCGTAAAATTGGGTTGTTATATAGCCTTGAAAACGTTCAATCCATGTTCCGCCTTCGTTAATCGAAATGGTTATTCCACCGTCGTTGCCGTTAATAAGTTTATATTTTTTATTGGCAGCATCGGTTATAAACGGAATTAAAATATGGTGGTCGGGGTGTAAATTGGTGTTTTTTCCGTTGGTTACATAGGAAGCGTAAGGGTCGGCTACTATAGCCATTTCACCCATAAGTCGAGTAACATAGCCTCTGTTAATAGTTAAAGTGGCGGTAGGCAATTTTGCGTCATTCCAAATTCCACCTGCCAAGGTAGGCCAGAAAAAGTACATCATTTTGTATAAATGACCGGCATTTTTTGTTATATTTGCTATGGGTGTAGTTGAATTATAAGGAATTGCGTGAATATAAAAATATTCACGGTTATTAGGCATCAGCTCATCTGCATCGCGCATATTTAAATTGAACTTACCGTCGCGTTCTTGGTCGCGGAATGAAACCATAAGCTGACGATCGTTTTTTATATCCCACACTTCAAAAGGAATGTCGACATAATTTTGGTATGCATAATTTGCAGCAGGAACCCCGGATGTAGCACCGGCAGGTACCGTAAAGCGGTGTGCTTTTTGAGTTTTTCCGGTGCCAAATCGAATTTCAATTGGCAGCATATCGCCGGGTATCAAATCAGTTGCATTCTCATCCGGGCCTTCGCCCATACCGCCTTTTAAGTATTTGCCACCAAAGTTTACAAATGCAAGAAAACTTCCGGTGTTTACCGTGTCAATACTTGTAATGGTTTCAACGTTTTCCGATTGACCGTTCAGCGTGTATTTACCAACACCAACGCCACCTATAAATATAACATTGGCATCAAACGGACTAACGGCAATTGCATTGTCGTACCAGCCTTGTCCGCCCAAAAAATCCCAAATATTATCTTCAAAGGTTGCATAATCGGGAATTTTAAATAAACTCCAGGTTAATCCTTCATCTTTCGAAACATATAGTGAAGTAGGCGCACCCTCAACCGAGGCATACACTCGCTTTGGGTCGGCATCGGAAACTGCAAGTTCAATTCGTTCAGGTTTGATAATTTGGTTGTTCGAAACCATGGCCCAAGTTTGTCCTGCATCGGTTGATTTCAATATTCCGGTGTTCGTTTCTGCTGCATATTGTATATTGAAATTGCCCGGTTTGAATTTTAAATCTTGAACAGCAAGTTTTGCTGTATAAGTTTTTGTCCAAGTGCCAAAACCATCGGTAGTAACAAAAATGCCTGCGTTGGTAACAGCAACCGCATGGTTGGCATCGTTTGGGTTCACAATAATTCGATTTACAAAGGTCCAATCGGCATGGGCAAAGGTCGATTCCGTTGTTTGCCAAGTAGCACCTTTATCTACCGATTTAAGTACACCGTTTCCGCGAACAAATGAAATGTTCGAAGCAAAACCTTCGCCGGTTCCGGCATAAATTACTGAGGTATTTGAAGGTGCAATAACAAGAGTTGAAACCGATAGGTTAGGAATTGACGGCGAAATATTGATCCAACTGAATCCTTCGTCGGTTGTTTTCCAAATACCGCCTGAAGCTGCTCCGGCAAACCATGTTTTTCCGGTGGCATCGGCGGGGTCTACGGCAATGGCCCTTGTACGCCCGCCAACATTAAATGGTCCGTGCGAAGTAAATAAGAACGCATTTTCGGAAGATCCTGATTTTTTAACGGTTTTTTGGGCGTTGTTGTATTCTTTAACCGCGTCGCCCGGCGCATAACCTTCGCCCTTACCCGATATTTCATGCGTTATTGCATAAAAATAGTCGTGGTATTTATCCGGCTTGTCCATTTTGGCGTAGCCATCATGGCGGCGTTGTTTTTTTAATTCGTAGAAATACTGTTTCATTTCTTCCGAAGTGTAACTTGCCGGTCGGTTATTAAACAGAAAAACTGCAGCAACAATCGTTGCTAAAAGACAAAGTGTGGTAATTGTTTTTTTCATAGAACTAATTTTAAATCTAATGCGGCAAATATAGCACTTAGTTTTCAAAATAAATCAAAAAACCAATGGTATAAAAGGTAATTTTTGTCATGTTTTTTTGATTTTTTTGGTTTACAAGCATTAAATAAGGGTTAAAATTTGTTTAATATTAGCAGCAGTACCGTTTTCGCCTTTAAGCCAAATTATAGGAATGCCGCGTCGTTCCATACCTCTAAACCAAGTCATTTGCCGCTTTGCAAACTGATGTATGGCAATGTTGAGTTGTTCGAAAAGCTGCGGCTTTGATATTTCACCTAAAATAAATTGCGTTACAAATTTGTATTCTAAGCCGTAAAAAATCATCATTTCGGCACTAATGCCCTTCTTTAATAAGTCGCTTATTTCTTCTATCATTCCTTCATTCAAGCGGGTTCTAAGTCGTTCGGTAATTCGGTTTCTTCGTGTTTCGGTTTCGTAATTTATTCCTATGGTTAAGCTATGTATTTTTGGCATTTGGCTGCGGTTGTCGGCGCCGGTTTCTTGAATATATTCTGCAATTTCTATCGCACGAATCAGTCGTTTACGGTTATCGGTATCGGTAGTATTGTGCAAATGGTGCAGTTCTTTTAAACGCTCAATCAATGCTTCGTGCGAATAAGTTTCGAGTTCGGTTCTCAATGGTTCATTGTCGGGAACTAAGGGTAAATTGTATGATTTTAGCACCGATTCAATATACATGCCTGTGCCACCACAAAGTATGGGCAATTTGTTTTTTGCCGAAATAAGTTCGAATGCATTTTTAAAATCGGTCTGAAACCGGTACAAATTATATTTTTCACCCGGTTCTTCAATGTCAATTAAATGGTACGGAATGGGTTTATTTTCAATAATATAGTCCGAATAATCCTTTCCGGTACCCAGGTTCATGTGCTTGTATACTTGTCGCGAGTCGGCGCTGATTATTTCGCTGTTAAGCGCGTTTGCTACTCCGGCAGCAATGGCAGTTTTTCCGCCTGCCGTAGGACCAAGAATGGTTATTAGGTTGTAATTCATCGGTTGTTCTTTTTGGTTGTCGGCAAATTTACTACAATCCGGCAAGTTTTTTATGTTACAAGGCAGTTTACATTCAAAATTTTTCTACCTTTGCATTTTGCCAAAAAAGCAAGTTAACCATGGATAATAAAGTAAATATAAAGAATAAGAAAGCACGATTTTTATACGTAATTGAAGATAAATACGTGGCAGGTATTGAGTTATACGGCACTGAAATTAAAGCAATTCGCATGGGGAAAGCCAGTTTAACCGATTCGTATTGTTTTTTTATTAAAGACGAGCTTTGGGTGAAAATGCATATTTCGGAGTACGATTGGGGCACGTATGCCAATCATGATCCGCGTCGCGACCGAAAATTGTTGCTTACCCGCCGCGAATTGAATAAGCTGCAAGCAAAAGTGAATGTTAAAGGCTTTACCATTATTCCGCTAAGGCTTTTTACTACCGATAAAGGCTTGGCTAAACTCGAAATAGCAACAGCCAGCGGCAAACAATTGCACGATAAGCGCGAAAGCCTTAAAGATCAAGACGCTAAACGCGAAATGGATAGGTTTATGAAGAAATAAAAAAATGGACAAATTGATTATAAATTTGTCCATTTTTGTTTCTAAACTAAAAAAGTTAGCGTCATTCTTCTTCCGAAACCCGTTCATCGCCTCTAAAAGCAACTACAAAACTGTCTTTAATACCAAGCGAAGTCATAAATGCTTCTGCATCGGCCTGATTGTCGAATGCGCCCGCAAAGTATTTATATAGCCCGGCATGTTCCATTATTTCAACTTTATTTTTTCCCGAATACAGTCGCGATAATTCTTTTTTCGAGAGTTGTTTTGTAACTGCTATTAATTGAACTTTATACACCAAAGGTTCAGCATCGGTGGCTATTTTTGTAGAGTCGATTGGTTCTATTGTATCGGTTATAGTTGAGTCGGTACTCACAAAACTCGAATCGGTACCATTCTCCGGCGTACCCAAGGTCGAATTGTTAAATTCATAATTCACATAAAACGAGTCGGTAGGTTCGTAAGTAAGCATTGTAGTATAAATAGCATAGGCGTGTAATTGGTACCAAACCGCTTTTTGCATGTCTATTTGCATGTTTTCAAAAACTGCGTACCTAAGTTTGTGCACTTTTTCTTTTTTAGTTTCGCGTTGTTTTTTTAGCACATCGTTAAAAACTTTGTTGCTTTGGGCTTCAAGTTTTCTTCCGGCTTCCAGCACCTGTTTATTGTCGCGCGGCCTTACCGTGCCCAAAAGTGCTTTGTAGGTGTCCGAAATTTTTTTGTTGGCTTTAACTTTCAAATCTACCTCGGTGGCCATCATGGCGGCATATTGGTTTTCGTATTTCGAAAGTTTTGCCATGGCTTCGCTTCGTTTCTTTTCGCCGGTTGCAGTTTCTGCTTTATCGCGCCAACGTATAACTCGGCTGTTAACTTTTAACGATTTCATCCGAGTTTTTTTTGCTTTGCGAAGCATTTTTTCAGCCGACTGAATTTTTTTGTATTGCGAAGGATTTAAAACCGCATCCACCTCAAGTTTAATCCAATCGTAATCGGTTTGAGCTTTTGCCGTAACCGATAACAAACCAAATAAAACAATTAATATACTATATAAACTCCAACTTTTCATCGCCATTTGCAATTGTTTTCAGTTCAAATAAATTCAAAAACCATGCTAAGAAAACCTAAATAGCGATTTTTGAAAAAAAAACAGCCTTAGATTGTAAGGCTGAGTTATAATTTTGACAAAATTACGAAAAATGATGGTAAAATGCTTTTTTCTTGGTCAATACCTACAAAAAATTTTTCAAATTGCGCGAAATTGCAAACGACTTTAGTTTCTTAATCGCTTTTTCCCTAATTTGTCGAACTCTTTCGCGGGTAAGGTCAAATTTTTCACCTATTTCTTCCAAACTAAAAGGAGTATTACCGTTTAGTCCGTAAAATAGCCGTATAATATCGGCTTCGCGCTCGGTAAGCACCGAAAGCGAGCGTTCAATTTCCAAGCATAACGATTCGCGGTTAAGGTCGTTGTCGGGCTCCCAATAGTCTTTTGCACTAAAAATATCGTACAAACTGTTATCATCGTCGTCGCCAATGGGCGCATCCATCGATACATGCTTAATGTTGTTCATTAACGATTGTTCAACATCGCGTACCGGAATGTCCATTTCTGCCGCAATTTCTTCATCCGTAGGTATACGTTCAAAGCGTTGTTCAAGCAACGAAAAAACTTTGCTTACTTTGTTCATATTACCAATTTTGTTCAGCGGCAACCTTACTATGCGCGCTTGTTCAGCCAATGCTTGCAAAATCGATTGGCGAATCCACCAAACAGCATACGAAATAAATTTAAACCCTTTGGTTTCGTCAAAGCGCTGAGCGGCTTTTATTAAGCCCAAATTACCCTCGTTAATTAAATCGGGAAGCGACAACCCCTGATTTTGGTATTGTTTGGCAACCGACACTACAAAACGCAAATTTGCCTTAACCAAGCGAGCCAATGCTTGGTAGTCGCCTTTTTTTATTTGCAATGCCAAATGCTCTTCCTCGTCGGTGGTAATTAAATCGACCTTGCTTATTTCGTGCAAATACCTATCCAGCGAAGGTGCTTCACGGTTTGTAACTTGCTTTGTTATTTTTAGTTGCCTCATAACTTTCAATCATTAAATTTTACACTTAACAAGCAGCCCTTTGCTTATTTGCAAAAGAATACGGAATTCGAATTAAATTTACATCGGCAAAACCCCCTTTTGAAGGTGAATCAAAAACATGTTAAAACTATAAAAATTACTTGAAATTTAATATAATTCTTTCAAAAAAAAATATTTTTTATATTAAGTTTTAAGTCAATTCTGAAATAATCGGTTGAATTATAATTATTTACCAAGTTTTTTCTTTGTATTATTCCTTCTGTTTATAGTATGTTTATACGTATTATTCAATCTTTTGTTAAACATAAAACGCAATTTTACCTAATAAATACCACCAAAAAGGGCTCCGGAATGCACTATTCTAAAAGAAATTTTATTAATTAGATGAAATTGCTATAAAGAATGTTTTCGAATTAAAATTGTATAGTAATTTATACCGAAAAAAAATGCTTTGACTAATTTTGAAGTTCAATTAGGTGCAAGTAGACTAATCAGTAGTTCAATTTTGTTAACCTACTGTAAAACCAATAATTACAAAAAAAATGCGATTCTGCGCCCCCTAACTTTTGTTGAAACGTCGATAAGTTATTGAAGCTAATTTATCGACGTTTTTAGTAGAATTTTCCGGCAATCCGGCTCACTGTAAAGAGCATCGGCAAGCTCGAATTTGAAGTAAATTTGAATAATATTTATTATAATTTGCAGATGTAATTATTATTCGTTAATTTTTGACTTTATTTGCATTCTGTTTTAGCTTTTAAAAAATTTAATGTTTCACAATTTAAAAATTTAAGAAAGCATCTGATGTTTTTTTTGTATGTACTTAAATAACAAAATAATATGAAAACACAATCCTTTAAATTCAGAATAGTTTTTTACACCTCGATAATTTTTGCTTCAAGTATTATTTTAATAATTGCTTACAATACCAAATCGAGAATTGAAGACGAGACCGAGAGTGCAATTTTGTATAGTTACGTGCTTGCCGATAATTTGTCGGATGAAATAAAAGACAGGGTAGATTATGGGTATCATGTTGCAAGATTTTTGGCCGATGATATGTATATTAACAAAGGCAGAATTGACCGAGAAATTGTAAATAAGTTACTTGCCGAAATGCTTAAAAAAAACCAAGATTTCTTTGGAACTTATACTCTTTGGGAACCAAATAAGTTCGATGGTAACGATAAATTGTATGTAAATAAACCGGGGCACGACAAAACCGGTCGATTTATTCCGTATTGGACAAGAGCCGAGGATAATACATTGAGATTAGAGCCATTGCTCGATTATGAAGTTGAAAGCCCTACCAATTACTACTTCATAGTAAAAAATGCAAAAGCCGAAGTTATGTTAGACCCTTATACTTACCCCGTGGGCGGTAAAAATGTTTTAATGGTTTCTGCCATTGTTCCGGTTTTGGAAAATAATGAATTTATAGGTATGACCGGAATTGACTACGACTTGGAATTTATACAAAAAATGCTTGCCGAAATAAAACCAAAATTGTTTGGGGGGAAGGTAGAAATAGATATTATTTCGCATTTGGGGGTTTTAACGGCAAGTACAATAATGCCCGACTCATTGGGCAAAAACATAACTGATTTGGGTTTTGCCGATACCGAGGTAATTATGGAATCGATGCAAAAAATCGGAAGTAAATCGGAAGTTGTAGCGGATAATTTAATCATCAATAAATCGTTTGTTCTTGGCAATACCCAAACCCCTTGGCTCATCAGATTTAAGGTGCCGTATGCCGAAATAACCAAAAAAAGCCGAGAAGTGGTTCAGTTTTCCATTTTGTTCGGAATGGTGCTTGTTTCTATTGGTGTGTTGCTTATTTATTTTATTGTTAATAGGTTAGCTGTTCCGCTTCTTGCGTTGGTTAATCAAACCAAATTAATTGAACAAGGCGATTTAACCGGTCAAATTTCAATTAATAGAAAAGATGAAATTGGGGTTTTGGCAAATTCGTTTTCTGCAATGATAAGCCGATTGGTCGAAATAATAGGCGCCATTACCGAAAGCGCAAACAGCGTAACCATTGGTACGGCGCAAATATCAACCGGCGCGCAGGTAATTGCACAAGGCGCTAATCAGCAAGCCGTTTCAGCCGAAGAAGTATCCGCTTCAATCGAAGAAATGGCGGCATCAATTAAGCAAAACAGCGATAATGCAATTCGTACCAAAGCTATAGCCGGCGAGGCTTACGCCGGAATACTCGAAGTCGCAAACTCTACAAGACAAAGTTTGGAAAGCAGTAGCCTCATTGCCGAAAAGATTGCAATAATTAACGAAATAGCAAAACAAACCGACATGCTTGCTATAAACGCAGCTATTGAAGCAGCGCGAGCCGGCGAATCGGGAAAAGGTTTTGCTGTAGTAGCCTTAGAAGTGCGAAAACTTGCCGAGATTAGCCGAAGTTCTGCGTTGGAAATAAATAAAATTTCCTTGGCTAACAACAAAATAACTACCGAGGCGGTAATGTTAATGGAAAGTGTAATTCCTAAGATTCAGCAAACATCGGTACTGGTTCAAGAAATAGCAGCGTCCGGCGCCGAACAAAGTACCGGGGCAGAGCAAATTTCGAAAGCCATTGATTTACTATCGCAAGTTATTCAGCAAAACTCGGCATCGGCAGAAGAAATGAGCTCAAGCAGCGAAGAACTGGCAGCACAGGCAGAAATGCTGAAAGAAGTAATTTCGTTTTTCAAATTAAATTCTACTGCAAGTGCACAGCAAAATACGCCGATAAAAGTACCCGATAGCACTTGGAAAAAGAACAATGGAAATTCAGGTATTGTTTTGAATATGAGTGGAATAGATAAAAGCGATGACGATTTTGAAAGGCTTTAATTTGAAAAATTGAGTAGGTAATTCGTAACAATGCAAACCGTTTATTTCAGGTAATTGCCGTTTTTCCGTTGTTAAAAAATATTAATTTTTATTGAAAACATTAAAATACTTTTCGCAAGTTTACGGAATTTCGAGTAAAATAGTATCTTTGCGGCATGCAAAAAATGAGAAATTATATAGCCCTTATTATACTCCTAACCATAGGTTTGAGCAGTTGCTCGGAGTATTATAAAATACAAAAAAGTTCCGACCACGAACTTAAATTCAAAAAAGCTGTTGAATATTATAAAGCAGGTAAGTATTTGCGTACTACCACCTTGCTCGAAGAACTGATTCATATTTTGAAAGGCGGACCCCATGGCGAGGAAGCGCATTACGTATTGGCAAGCGCCTATTACGACAACAACGACTATATAATGGCAGGGCATTATTTCAGTACTTTTCTTAAAAGTTTTCCGAATTCTTCCTTCCGGGAAGAAGCTGAATATAAAACTGCCTACTGTTTTTATTTAGATTCTCCCCGCGATAATTTAGACCAATCCATTACTATGCAGGCTATTGATGCATTTGGTTTGTTTAAAATTCGGTATCCGGAAAGCAAGTACCTTACCGAGGTAGACAAAATATTGACAGAACTTAAACTTAAAGTTGAAACAAAAGCGTATAAAAATGCGTTCTTATACTACGAAATGGGCGATTATAAAGCAGCAACCGTGTCGTTAAGAAGTTGTTTAAAAGATTACCCTACCATAAGTTATCGCGAAGATTTGCTTTTCTATATACTGAAATCCGATTATACTTATGCCGCAAAAAGTATTGATGAAAAACAAGAGGAACGATTTTTGAAAGCTATTAAATCATACCGAGCCTATAGTACCGAATTTTCGCAAGGAAAATATATAAAAGAAGCGGAAAGTTTATACAAAAAAACTTCCGAAGAATTGAAAAGTATTCAAACAAAAGCAGTTAAATAGATATGGACTACAAAAAAACAAATGCTTCGCCTACTACCATTACTCGTAATTTGACCGAATTGGAAAACCCAACCGGAAATGTTTACGAAACTATTGTTATTATGTCGAAAAGAGCGAACCAAATTAGTGTTGATATTAAAGAGGAATTAAGCCAGAAATTAGCCGATTTTGCCTCGTACACCGACAATTTGGAAGAAGTTTTTGAGAACAGGGAGCAAATTGAAATTTCTAAATTTTTTGAGCGCATGCCTAAGCCAACGCTTATTGCAACACAAGAATTTTTGGAAGGCGAAACCTACTGGCGTCGTACGGAGCCGGAAGTGTAAATTGTTATTTTCGTAAAAATAAACGGGCTTTCTTTCAATTATTGAGAAGGGAAGCCCTTTTGTTGTTTATATTTTTTGAATTTTGAATTTTGAATTTTGAATTTTGAATTTTGAATTTTTTTGACCTAAAGAATTTTTTTTAACTATGAAATTAGCAAACAGAAAAATATTATTGGGCGTAACAGGCAGTATTGCAGCGTATAAGGCAGCTTTATTGGTGCGTCTTTTTGTAAAAGAAGGGGCAGAAGTTATTGTAATTATGACCAACGCAGCAAAAGAATTTATAACTCCGCTAACCTTGGCTACGTTGTCGAAACACAGCGTGTTGTCGGAGTTTTTTGAAGAAAAGGCAGGCGATTGGAATTCGCATGTTGAACTCGGTTTGTGGGCAGATGTAATGATTATTGCACCAACTACAGCAAATACCATGGCAAAAATGGCGCACGGAATTGCCGATAATTTATTGCTTACTACGTATTTATCGGCACGGTGCCCAATTTTGCATGCGCCGGCTATGGATTTGGATATGTTCAAACATCCGGCTACGCTGCAGAACATGGAAATTTTACTTGCACGAGGTAATTATATTATTGAGCCTGCATCGGGCGAACTTGCCAGCGGATTGGAAGGAAAGGGTAGGATGGAGGAGCCTGAAAATATATTGAAATACATGGTTGAATTTTTCAACAAAAAAAAAACATTTGAAGGAAAACGAATACTTATAACCGCCGGACCAACGCACGAACAAATTGACCCGGTGCGGTTTATAGGCAATAACTCCACCGGTAAGATGGGCTATGCGATTGCCGAAAATTTGGCTGAAAAAGGAGCAGAGGTAGTACTTATAAGCGGTCCGGTTGCAATAAAGGCAAAACATCCGAAAATTAAAGTGGTAAAAGTTGAAAATGCCAAGCAAATGTTGGATGCATCCGAAAATGAATTTGCCGGCTGCGATGCGGCAATTATGGCTGCTGCTGTTGCCGATTTTACGCCCGTAACCATTGTAAACACCAAAGTAAAACGCGGTAAAGAAAACTGGAATATTGAACTAAAACCAACTGCCGATATTGCTGCCGAATTGGGCAAAATGAAAACCGAAAAGCAAGTATTGGTAGGTTTTGCGCTCGAAACAACCGACGAGTACAAAAATGCCGAACTGAAACTTCAAAAGAAAAATCTGGATTTCATTGTGCTTAATTCGTTGAACGATTCGGGCGCCGGTTTCGGAACCGATACCAACAAAGTAACTATTATTGAAGCCTGCGGTAGCTCAAAAGCCTTCGAATTAAAACAAAAAACGGAGGTTGCCGATGATATTTCGAACTATTTGCTTACTTTTATGCAGAAGAAATAATTATTCTGAAATTATGTACAAAATACTACTATACAGTCTAATATTCTGGTTGCCATCGTTTGTATGTGCACAAGAACTAAACTGCCGAATAAGCGTGAACCATCAGCAAGTTATGGGCACTTCCACCGAACTGTTCGATGCATTGCGTAAAGATGTGTACGAATTTATGAACAACCAACGTTGGACTAACCATGTGTATGACTTGGACGAACGCATTGAATCGGCTATTTCTATCAATATTTCAACCGTGGTAGGTTCAGAGCAGTTTGTTGCAACGGTTCAGGTACAATCGTCGAGGCCGGTATATGGCAGCAATTATACCACTACGCTGCTTAACCACCAAGAAACCAAAAACGAGTTTATTTTTAATTATGTTGAAGGACAAGCCTTGGAATATAACGAGCAAGCGTATACCTCGGAACTGGTGGCGGTACTTTCGTACTATGCCTATGTAATAATTGGAATGGATTACGACACGTTTTCGTCCGAAGGAGGTTATGAATATTTTAATAAAGCACGAACTATTGCAGCCAATGCTCGTACCGCCGGCGCCGGTCGTCCGGGCTGGTCGTCATACGAAAGCTTAACGAACAGGTACCATTTAATTGAAAACCTGACTTCCGATAAATTAAAGCCTTTGCGTAAGTGCATGTATAAAATGCATCGCGAAGGCTTGGATGTAATGTTCGAGCAGCCCGAGGTTGGACGAACTGCCGTAGCCGAAGCACTTAAGCTTATGCGTAATGCCTACAGAGCCGAATCGTTGTCAATGCTTTTTCCGATGTTTATGACCACCAAATCGGACGAAATAATTAAAATTTTTGGTCCGGCGCAAGGAACCGAAAAGCAAGAAGTGATTGCTATAATGAAAGAAACCGACCCGGGAAATGCGGCGAAATACGATAAAATTTAAAGGTGGAAAGGGTTTGAATAAGCTTAAACCATAGTAAAAGTCTGCAAAAACTCAGAATTTCAAATTAAAAAGAAATACGAATTATTGGTATGATACAAAAATTGCAAGTTGAAAATTATGCATTAATTTCGAAACTCGATATACAATTTAATGCCGGATTTAGTACCATAACCGGCGAAACCGGGGCAGGAAAATCGATTTTGTTGGGTGCTTTGTCGCTTTTGCTTGGGCAACGTGCCGATGCTGCCGCCATTGGAAATAATACCGATAATTGTGTGGTTGAAGCGCTTTTCGATATTAAAAGCTACAATTTGCAAGCTTTTTTTGAAGAAAATGAACTCGATTACGACGATAAAACCGTAATTCGACGGATAATTAACACTTCCGGAAAATCGAGAGCTTTTGTAAACGATATTCCTACCAACTTGAACGTTTTGAAGGAGTTGGGCGATAAACTGATTGATATTCATTCGCAACATAAAAACTCGGAAATCGGTAAAACGGCTTTTCAACTAAATGCCTTGGATAATTTTGCCGGAATAACCGCCGACCGCGAATTGTATGCCGGCAAATACCGAAAATTTGCCGACATTAAAAAACAATTGCGCGATTTGCAAACGGCTGCCGATAAAAACAAAGAAGACTACGATTATTTGGTTTTCAGGCACGGAAAATTGGA
Organism: Bacteroidota bacterium; assembly: GCA_020047935.1. GTDB lineage: Bacteria > Bacteroidota > Bacteroidia > Bacteroidales > JAIFNC01 > JAIFNC01. The sequence continues at coordinate 1,893 of JAIFNC010000080.1, read as the reverse complement.
AGCGGCAAAATTGAAAGAAGGTGAGCAAGAGGAGCTTGAAAAAGAACAAACCGAACTGCTGCATGCCGAAGATATTAAACTGAATTTAAGCCGGATTTTTGCCGTAATTTCAGCCGACGAGCTGAATGCGGTTGGTTTGGTTTCTGAAGCAAAAAATGCTGCCCACCGAATTGCCGGTTTTTATACCAAAGCTACCGAAATGGTAACTCGTTTGGAAAGTGTGTTGATTGAAATAAACGACCTTGCACAAGAAACTGAACAACTTGCCGAACAGGCAGAGTACGACCCGCAGCGTGCCGAATTTATAAAGCAACGGCTAGATTTATTGTACGATTTGCAACTTCAATTTAAAGTTCGGAGCGTGACGCAATTGCTTCAAATACAAAGCGAATTGGATGCACAAATAGGCATTATAAATTCGTATGACGAGCAGTTGGCTGCCTTGAAAAAAGCATTGGCTACAGCCGAAATTGAAGTAAAGAAGGCGGCTGAAAAACTCAGCAAATTACGTGCTTCGGCTGCTCCCGAAATTGAAAAAGCAGTTACAGAATTACTGCACGAATTGGGAATGCCCGATGCCGTTTTCAATATACAACTTACGGCTGCCGAAGGCTTTTTGCCAAGCGGCGCCGACGATATTGCGTTTATGTTTTCGGCAAACAAAGCCGGAGTGTTAAACCCGATTGATAAAGTGATATCGGGCGGCGAAATGTCGCGTGTAATGCTGAGTATTAAATCGATAATTGCTGCTTCGTCGGCTTTGCCAACTATTATTTTCGACGAGATTGATACCGGTGTTTCGGGCGATATTGCCGATAAAATGGGCAATATTATGCGTTCTGCAGGAAAGTACTTGCAAGTAATTTCCATAACCCACTTGCCGCAAGTTGCAAGCAAAGGAGCCACACATTATAAAGTGTACAAGCATAACGAACTTGCCGGTACCGAAACCAAAATAAAACAGCTTACCACCGACGAGCGTGTAACCGAAATAGCTAAAATGCTCAGCGGTAAAGAACTTACCGATGCAGCAATGGCAAATGCAAAAGTGTTGCTTGGTTCGTAAATCGGTTTATTTGTATTTTTTTTATTGAACGTATGGAATTTTGGTAATTTGCGCATCTAAATATAAAAATACGATTAGTTTTCAATAAAAATTGGTATTTTTAGTTTATTAAATTGTTCAATAAAAAACTATTTACAAATGAAAATAAAACTTGTTGCCGTTTGGCTGTTGTTATTTCCGTTTTTGCTTGCCGTAGCGCAAGAACCCGACCCGATTATAAAATCGGAAATTAAGCGTGTAATTGTGTACAAAGAAGGTGCGCAAATCATTCGCGAAGTTGAAAAAACGGTTTTGAAAGGTACGCAAACCCTTATTTTTGGCGGCTTGCCCGATAATTTAAACCCCGACAATTTTCAACTTAAAGTGGCAGGTAAGGTTTCTGTTTTGTCGATTTCGCATTTTAATTCGAACGAAAGAAAACAAAAAAACGATGCTGAAATTAAGGTTATCGAATTACAAACTGCCGATTTGAGCACCAAAATTAATCGCCTTACGGCCTTGCAAAATGTGTATTTGCAAGAACAAAGCATGTTGTTCGAAAACAAAAATATTTCGGCAACCGAAAACGGTATTTCGGTGGCAGAATTGGCTGCCATTACCAAAGTATACCGCGAACGATTGAACGATATTTCGGGCAAACTGCTCGATATTGACCAAGAAGTAGTGCAATTGAATAAAAAAATTACCGAATTTCAAATTCAACTTGCCGACATAAAGCTAAAGCACGCCAAAAGCGAAACCCAAACCGAGGTAATTATTGATGCCGAAAGTGCTTCGACCGTAAAATTTATGCTTAGCTATATTATTGCCGATGCCGGTTGGAACCC
>JAIFNC010000205.1 GCA_020047935.1 Bacteroidota bacterium | reverse complement strand
GAATCAATGGCAGTTTCGGTGCCCGGAACCATAGGTATATTATAGCTGAGTACTGCATTTTTGGCGGCAAGTTTGTCTCCCATAGTTTTTATAGCCGAAGCCGGCGGACCGATAAAAATTATTCCGGCTTTTTCGGCTTTTAAAGCAAATTCGGCATTTTCCGACAAAAAACCATAACCCGGATGAATGGCATCGGCACCGGTGGTTTTGCAGGCTTCAATAATAAGTTCTTGTTTTAAGTACGATTGGTTCGAAGGCGGAGGCCCCAGAAAAACGGCTTCGTCGGCATAGCGTACAAAAGGAGCATTTCTATCGGCATCCGAATAAACGGCAACTGTTTTTATGCCCATATCGCGTGCGGTACGCATTATACGTAAGGCAATTTCGCCACGGTTGGCTATTAATATCTTTTTCATATCGTGTGGTGTTTGCATTGTGTTTTTTTCTGAAACGAATGTAGTTAAAATTCCTTAGGCAACAAATTTATTTTTTTTTATTTAAACTTTGCCTAACATTTTTTTTCGAAGTTTAATTTCTATATATTTATGCAAAATTTTGACAGCGTATTTTTTGTTTTTTTTAAACCTATTACGGTACATTTATTGATTACTTTAATTAATCAAAGTTAGCAATTTTTTTGGTTTAAACATATTCAAATTATACCATATACAGAAGTAACACAATACTTTAAATTTAAAAGAATGTCGTTGGAAACGGATAAAATACAAGAATTCATTACAACAATTAAACAGCATGCCGGTTACGATTTTAATGATTATTCCGAGCGGTCGTTTGCCCGAAGAATTGACCGAATATTGGTTGATTCGAAGCTTTCAATGGACGATTTGATTATAAAAGTGAAAAAAGACGCCGATTTTTTGGAGCAAACTGTTAAGAATATAACTGTAAATACAACCGAACTGTTTCGCGACCCCGAAGTTTGGCAATCCATTCGATACCGAATTTTGCCTCGTTACGAAAGTCAGAATGTTATAAATATTTGGCATGTGGGCTCTTCAACCGGTCAGGAAGTGTATTCGATGCTTATTTTGTTGAATGAAATGAATCTGCTGGATAAAGCTAAAGTTTTTGCAACCGATTTAAATACCGATGTGCTTGAGGTTGCCAAAAAAGGCGAGTATAAATATAGGTATAATAAGGAGTATCTGATTAACTTTGACAAGGTTATAAAGGAGAATCCATATAATTACGACGAATACAACAATGTTCCGTACGAGGATTATATTACCATTGATAAAAACCGCGATTTGTTTGCAATGAAACCATTGCTTACCAAAAAACCGATTTTCAGAAAACACGATATAATTACCGAAACAAATATTTTCAATACAAAATTCGATATTATTTTTTGTCGCAATGTATTAATATATTTTAATTCGAATTTGCAAAACCGATTATTTGAATACTTTCATAATCAGCTTTTTAAAAATGGTTGCCTAATATTGGGAGCCCACGAAAGTATGTTGGGTCCTATTACTGCCAAATACCGAAAAAAAGGCTCGGCTTACATAAAAAAATAGAACATGAGCATGTTGTATCGATTAACAATTTCGGATTTCCGAAAAATTACTGCAAGCATTAAAAGCGCTTACGATTTCGATTTCAGTAATTTTGCGCTAACTTCTATTAAACATAGGTTCGAGCGACATATTTCCGAGAGTAAATACCCCGATGTCGATTCGTTTAACGAAGCACTGTGCACCGATCAGTCATTTTATAAAAATTTACTGTCTAAACTTTCGGTTCCCGATACCGAAATGTTTCGCGACCCTGAAGTTTGGCAAGAGTTAAAACATACCATATTTCCGGCTTTGCTTAAAACCGAAAAACCGCGCATTTGGATACCCGGTTCTAATTCGGGCGAAGAAGTTATAAGCTGCCTGATGGTTTTGGAAGAAATTGGGGCATTGAATAAAATTGAAGTATTGGTTTCGAATAGTTTAGATTTGAATTTGGAGCGAATCAAAAAAGGTGTCATCGATTCCCGAATTTTCGAAATAAGTAGGGCAAACTATGAACGATATGAAGGAAAGTTGAAATTTTCGGAGTATTTTGTCGAAAAAGCAGGTAAGTTTATTATGAAACCCGATTTGCTTGCGGTACCTAAATATGAAGTTATCGATTTGGGCAAAAACCATGTTCCAACTTCAATTAATTTGTGCATATACCGCAACGCAATGATATATTTTAACAAAACTCTACAGTTCGAAATTTTGGATAAGGTGCACAAAAGCCTTGTACATGGCGGATATTTGCTGATTGGAGTAAAAGAATCGTTGGAAGGGTTTAATGTAGATAAACGTTTTATTGAATTGAATACAGGCGAAGGTATTTACAAGCGATCGTTTATGTAATTTTTTTCGGATTAATTAAATATTTTGAATAAATGAGCTATAAAGCAGTAATTATAGGTGGTTCGGCAGGTAGTTTTCAAATTATTACCGCATTATTGTCGGCATTGCCAAAAAACTATAGCGTTCCCGTTATCCTTTGTCTGCATAGGCTTAAGCACATTCGCAAAGGTTTCGACGATGCACTTTCGATAAAATCGAATATGCCAATTATAGAACCAACCGATAAGGAACATTTGAAACCCGGTTTTATTTATTTGGCACCGGCTAATTATCATATGTACATAGAATTGGGCGGGTTTATTGCCCTTTCAACCGAACCGCCGGTAAACCATTCGCGCCCATCAATCGATTTGTCGTTTGCTTCGGCGGCTTATTCGTATAAAAACAAATTGTTGGGAATATTGCTTTCAGGAGCCAATAAAGATGGCGCTTACGGGCTGAAACGTATAAAAGACGAAGGCGGAACGGTTATAGTTCAGGACCCGAAAGATGCGCAAGTGGCTACTATGCCCGAAACCGCGCTTGATATACTTTCGCCTGATTATATATTAAGTTCGAAGCAGATTATTGAATTTTTATTGAAATTGAAATAAATTGTACTTTTTGCGCAAAAATATAGTGCGAATTACTATTTTTGAAGTGTAATTATAAAACAACAGAGCCATGAAATCGTTAAACGATATAAAAAACATAGCAATAATTCTTACCTTGGCGTATGCCGGTATTACGGTCACTTTTCTTACTTATATGGCCACATCGGTGCGAACCTACAACGAAATTATAACCTATAAAGAACACGAAATTAATTTGGCTTTTGGTTACTTGTTTCTTATAGGTATGTTTACATTGGTAGTACTGTTATTGTTTTTGTTCTACCGAGCTATTACCATATCAAACAGGCTATTGCAGCAGGCCGATAGAGCAAGCGGCAACTATACTATTGTTGAATCGGTTGAATTGGACAAAGAACGCCGAGCCAATGAAGAAAAAATGCGCGAAGCAAAGTTGCTGTTCGATAAAGAAGTTGAAAGCAAATTGACGGCAATGCTTATTTTTTCGCCTGAAAATTTGGCGGAGGATACTGCATTTTTAGAAGCCATAATGCTTAAAATGGCAAAGGAATTTAGTGCGGTTCAAGGATTGGCATATAAATATAATAAAACAAACAAGGCTTTTGAATTGGCAGCCACCTATGCCTATTTTTCCGAAAATGTAAAGCAAAGTTTTACGCTCGATGAAGGAATACCCGGACAAGTTGCAGTTAAAAAAGAATCGCTAAAAATTAACAATGTGCCACAAGGTTACTTAACGGTACTTTCAGGCTTAGGAAAAGGTACTCCATCGGCATTGTACGTAATTCCTATTGTGGTTGATAGCGAAACGGTTGCCTTATTGGAATTGGCTTTTTTTAACAATATTGATGAGTTATTGCAACAAGTTGTTGAGCAGCTTGAACCAAAACTTGGAAATATTTATGCTAAATTTTTGAAATAAGGTGTAAATAAAATGGTTTTTATACCGTTAATACTGTTAATTTATTAATTTTGCCTCGCATAACTGAAGGAGAAGCATTACATAGTATAAAATGAATTATAGCAGAAAACATTTGCTTATGTATGTATTTTCCGATTACTTCAGCGCAAGTATAGCTTGGGTTTTGTTTGTATTTAACTTCGAAACCGGCATGCGCTTGTTTCAGCTTGGTAAGCTTAATTTTTTGGGTGCCCAAACGGCACTTTTTTTCGGCTTACTGATAATTCCGCTTTTTTGGTTGCTTATTTCATACCTCAACGGCTATTATGCGGTTTTGGTAGGCAAGTCGCGTTTGCAAGAACTCTGGAATACTTTTTATTTAACCCTCGTGGCAAGCATGGTGCTATTTCTTGTCGGGTTTTTATTGGTTCCGGAGCTTAATCCAAAATTATGGTTTGGCGTAATGCCGGCATTTATGTTGGTGTATTTCTTTTCCGTTTATATTCCCCGTGTAAGTATAAGTTCAATTATTACGCATAGAATACGCACCGGCAAAATGGGCTATAATACCTTGCTTATTGGCAGCTATGGCAGTGCGTTGCAATTATACAACGAGCTTGAACAACAGCCCAAAAAAGTGGGTTACAAGTTCGTTGGTTTTGTGCACGTAAAAGGGAATAAAAACGAATTGCTGACACCATATTTGGAACATTTGGGCGGTGTTGAAAATCTTCCGCAGCTAATTCGAACAAAAAATATTGAAGAAGTTATAATTGCAGTTGAAACTTCGGAACATAATAAAATACAAGGAATATTAAATATATTAAAGCCTACACCGGTTCGCATTAAAGCAATACCTTCAACCTACGATATTATAAACGGACGTGCAAACATAAGCACCCTTTATAGTCCTCCGCTTATTGAAGTTACACACGAGTTAATGTCGATTTTTGAATTAAATTTTAAGCGACTTTTTGATATTACCGCATCCGTTTTTGCCATGGCTTTGCTACTTCCTGTATATTTATTTGTGGCGGGGGGGGTTTTGTTTTCGTCGCGCGGGCCAATTTTTTACTACCAAGAGCGTATTGGACTGCATGGCAAACCGTTTATGATTTATAAATTCAGATCCATGCTAACCGGTGCCGAAAAAGACGGTCCGGCGCTGTCGTCAATTTACGATTCGCGTGTTACCAAGTTTGGGCGCATTATGCGTCGATTTCGATTGGATGAATTGCCCCAGTTTTACAATGTAATTAAAGGCGAAATGAGCATTGTAGGCCCTCGTCCCGAAAGGCAATGTTATATAAATCAGATTGTTAAAATGTTGATGAAATGATAGAGCGACTTAAATTCGATTTAATTTATATCGAAAACATGTCGCTCTACGTCGATTTCAAAATAATTATTTACACTGTAAAAGTAATTTTAGACGGCAGAGGAAGGTAGTTACAACTTATTCTTTATATCTCCTTGATATTTAATTTGCTCCGCCGGCACCGATTCGTTGTTTAGCCATGCCGGCAAGTCGTTGGCAATTTCGATGTTGTGGCGCAATTCGTCCAGTTCGTCTTCCGAGTACGAGTACGAATGATTGACCGAAATAACATGCTCAAATGTCTGAATTTGTTTCAGTTTCGAAATTTCGTCTTCCATGTTCTCACCTTCAACGGTTAAGATAATAATTC
>JAIFNC010000227.1 GCA_020047935.1 Bacteroidota bacterium | reverse complement strand
GTATCCAAATGGTCGCGGTGTTGGTGGGTAAGTAAAATAAGGTCAGCTTTTGGCAACTTGCTATAATCGCCTACCTTCGAAAACGGGTCGATGTGAATTATTTTGCCCTGAAACTCGAACATTAGCGACGCATGACCAATAAAAGTTATTGTCAAATCGCCATTTTTTGTCGAAAACTTATCGGTTACAAAGCCCTCGGTTTGGGCATTTGCGCCTATATAAAGCAATACCCAAATAATACTAATTACATTTTTTTTCATTCCACTTAATTTTATTTTCTTTTGAAAACACTTCAATCGATAAAAATAAGCGGTTGCTCGGATATTTCAAAATAATAATTTGAACAACAAAATTTGCAATAAAACGACTGATTTTAAATAATAGAGCAGCATGCGAGATTGGTTGAACAAAAAAAACCTTAATCGAATATAAAACTGCTATTGATCAATTCAACCAATGGCGGAAACAGGAATGTACCATACCAATGTTGAATTAATTGTTCTTATTCTCAGCATAGCCGTTTTACAATTAATTAGTTTTTCCAGTGCTGCAATTTAGTATAAAGAAATAAAGATGTTGTAAAACAGTGAAAATTAATACAAAAGATATTTTGAAGTTAACTATTGAATCTATATTTTAGCGCACTTTTTATTAAGTAAAACACTGTAAAAATTAACACTTAACCTTTCAACCTAAATTTTTATTTGCATGAAAAAATTTTACATCGCCAAATTTATCCTTATTGCGGTGCTCGCAATTTTCTTAAGCCCCAATTTTTTATTTGCTCAAGTTGCTCCTGCCGAACTGGAGGGCGAAGCGCTTAAATCGTGGTTACGTACCAATTATTTCGACGGAAAACATCATGCCTTGGGCTATTCTACTGCCCGAATGTATATGTACAACTACATCGACAACCACAACAATAAACTTACTTGCGTGTACTCGGGTTTAGAAGTAAGTTGGACCTACGGCGGCACCGGAACCAACCCAATGCCTATTAATTGCGAGCATACCGTTCCGCAAAGTTTCTTTGGTTCGGCAGACCCAATGGTTTCCGACATTCATCATTTGTTCCCCACTTATTCAAACTGGAACAGCACACGAAGCAATTATCCGTTTACCGATATTCCGGATACGCAAACTTCAAGCTGGATGATTTTAGACCAAAATTCGACTGCTATTCCGAGCACCAACATTAACGGATACAGCGAATTTGCCAACAATACTTTCGAACCGCGTGAAGTACACAAAGGCAATTTGGCGCGTGCGGTATTCTATTTTTATACCATGTACCCAACGCAAGCCGGCAATATGAGTAGCGTTGCCGATATGAATATGCTTTACCAATGGCACTTGTCCGACCCGGTAGATGCGGCTGAAATTGCTCGTAACAACGGCGTGGAACAATATCAAGGCAACCGTAATCCGTTTATCGATTACCCCGAACTGGTTGCCAAAGCGTGGGGGTTTGCTTCTTCGGGAAATACAGCTCCAAACATTCCCGGAAACATTGCACTTACTTCAAGCCTTACCAACATTAGCCTTACTTGGAGCGACCAAACATCGGAAACCGGCTATTTGGTATTTCGTTCAACCGACAATGTAAACTTTACACAAATTGCCAATTTGGCTGCCAACACAACCAATTATACCGACAACAGCGTAATCGCTTCAACCGTATATTATTACAACATTAAAGCCTATAATACCTACGGAACAAGCGGTGCAAGTGTAACCGTTTCGGGTCAGTTAAGTTCGGCAACTGCACCTATGGCACCGGCAAATTTTGCGCTTAATCTTGGTCAAAACACCATGGCGCTTTCGTGGAGCGATGTTAGTTCGGAAACCGGGTATAAAATTTACCGCAGTACCGACAATGTAAACTTCAGCGAAATTGCTTCGCTTAATGCCAATATTACAACTTATACCGATGCAAGCGCAGTTGCCGGCACCGTATACTATTATTATGCAACCGCTTTTAACACCTACGGCACGAGCCCTGCAAGCAGCACCGTTTCCGGAACGGTTCAAGCAAGCACTGCCACGGTAAATAATTTATTTATTTCGGAATATGTTGAAGGAAGTTCGAACAATAAAGCCTTGGAAATTGCCAACTTTACGGGTGCCGCTGTAAACCTTTCAAATTTCAACATAAAAAAACAAACCAACGGCGCAGGCGCATGGTCAACCGGCTATGCTTTAAGCGGAACTTTGGCAAACGGCAGTGTGTTTGTATTGACACATTCGTCGGCTAGTGCAGCAATTTTAGCAAAAGCCAACGCTACGTATTCGGGTTCCGAAGTGCAATTTAACGGCAACGATGCAGTCGGTTTATTTCAAGGTACTACTTTAATCGATATGGTTGGTGTACTGAACAATACCGCCAATTTTGCTGCCGATGTAACCTTGGTTCGCAAACCCGACGTTACCGTTCCGGCTGCTACTTACAATGCTGCCGATTGGAATGTTTTTGCTATCGATAATATAAGCAATTTAGGTACGCATACCATTGCAACCGGTGGTGGTACTCCGGTTTGCGATATTCCTGCCGGATTAACGGCAAGTTCCGTAACCGAAACATCGGCAAATGCTGCTTGGTCGGCTGCCAATGGTGCAGTAAGCTACGAATTGAAATATCAAACCACCGGCGCAGCTACTTGGCTAAGTACAACTACCGCTAATTTAAATACTGTGTTGGCAAGTTTAACCGCCGGCAGCAATTATTCTTTTAAAGTGAAATCGGTTTGCGCAACAGTAAGTTCCGACTTTAGTGCAGTAAGCAATTTTACAACCCTTTGTAACGCGCCTGCAAGTATAAGCGCAAGTGCCATTACCGAAACTTCGGCAAATGCTGCTTGGTCGGCTGCCAACGGTGCCATTAGCTACGAATTGCAATATCAAACCACCGGAGCTGCTTCATGGTTAAGCGTAAGTACAAGCAATTTAAACGCAGCCCTTACCGGTTTAACCGCCAATACCGATTATTCGATGAAAGTAAAAGCCGTTTGTGTTTCGGCAAGCTCGGCATTTACCGCAATAACTGCTTTTAAAACCTTAGCAGTTGTAGTTCCGCAACCTACCTATTGCACCGCAGTAGGCGGAAGTACTGTTTACGAATGGATTGACTATATGGAAATTGGCACCATTAAAAATACCAGCGGCGCTGCCAAATACAGCAACTTCTCTAACTTAAGTACCAATTTGACACCGGGTTCAAGCACCACTATTTATTTTAGTGCCGGTTTCAAAAGTACCTTGTACAAAGAATATTGGACTATTTGGGTCGATTTCAACTCGGACGGCGATTTTACCGATGCCGGCGAAACCATTAAACAAGGAACCACCACCGGAGCAGGCAACTATTCGGCAACACTTGCCATACCAACCGGAACCAGTTTAGGAACCAAGCGTTTGCGCGTTCAGATGAACGATACCAAATATTACAGCGCATGTTCTACTTTTAAATATGGCGAAGTGGAAGACTATTCGATAAATGTAGTAGCTACAGCACTGAAATCGGGCGAAGTTTCAAATACCATTGCCAACGAGTTGGAAACCGATTTGGAAAGCACCAACCCAATGCTTTATCCTACTTTGGTTGAAAACGAATTTTATTTCGACAATATTTCGAACATTAACTATGTGAAAATTTATTCGGTTGCCGGGAAATTGATGCTTTCGGAATACAATTATTCGCACGGAATGAATGTGTCGGAATTAAAAACCGGTGCATATTTGGTTGAAGTTTCAAATGGCGATAAAGTATATAACTTCAAAATGGTTAAGCAATAAAATTGGTCGGTATTGCTTCGCATGAACTAATTAAAGTAGCCGAATAAGCAAAGCTGTTGCTTCAAATGTTCGAAAAAACAAAACTGTAAAAAAAATAAAAACCCGACGGGAGTTTGAATTCCGTCGGTTTTTATTTTCTAAACTGTTGCTTTGTACCGAATGGTTATCATGTAACCGAAAATAAATTTTCGTAACATGCTAATAAATTGGCATAATACATAATATTTATAATCTATCTCAAGAACGGTTTAGAATTATAATAATTATAGTGTAAGCCTAATTAATTTTCGTCTTTCCAAACAGTTTTTTTCCAATCTTTATACATACAAATATTTTAAAACCTCACAAAAATGAAACAACTCTTTATTCTAATTATCCTTAACACCGTTCTACTTTCAGCTTCCGGACAAACGGTTGGTAGCGACACTTTACAAAACGAATTAAAGTTTCAGGAAAACAATAATCTAAATTCAAAACGAACCAATGAAAAATTAGATAATCTTTTATTTACTGACACTGCTATTAAAATAAGCTATATCAAAAAGAACCATGCTGAAAAAAATGCATTGTACTTTATTAATAACATACCCGTAACTATCTATACCTTATATACTATTGACCCGAATACAATAGTAGAAGTTAGAGTTAAAAAAGAAAAGATTACATTCAACAATAAACAATTCGACGGCTCGATTTTAATAAAATTGAAAGAAAACTATATATTCAAACCAGTCATTTTGTGCGAATTAATAAAAAATCACCTTCAATTATCCTATCTGGTTTCAGTATTCATGATAAATAACGAAATTATAAACGCCAATTGCAGCGATATAATTATTAATGAAAGCTATATATACAAAATTGAAGTAAACCAATATGAAAACAAGGAAGAAAATATAAATTTGAATTTTATTAACTTAATAACCGGAACCGAAGAAAATATACGCAAAAGCAGTGAAATTAAGCTTCGAGGCGGAATAATAGAATAATGATAAAATCCTATACCACGTTTCAGCAATGAACGAGTGTTGAAAATTAGACAGACAACTCAACCTTCAATTTATTGTATTAAAATAGTCAACGGTTCAATATTTATAACAACACCCGATACGAATCAATCCTGTCGGGTGTTGTTTTTTTCAGAATCTTTATAATATTCTATTTCGAATTGCCTTTTCTATCATTCTGCAAAGATTTATAAATCGGTTTAACTATACAACCTAAACTTAAATGTATAATAATAGCCCTTAGTACATTCTAATACATTGGTTAAAATACAATTTACACATTTCAAAAATCAAGAACCTGCCTTAAATAAAAATTACATCAAATCAAGCAATTTTCTAGAGTAGTATTACAGTTGTCATATTTCCTTATCATTTTTAGTGCAAATTTCAATCCTTTGTCTATTCCATTCCTCGAATCCGTACAAAAAGCCCAAAATGAAACCATAAAAGTACAAAACTATATTTGAAAACAAAACAATTATACGTCGAAGTAAAGTAGTTCGGAATTGCTATGCGCATTTTCAAAAATAATTTCTATAAAAAATAAAAGAAGTATTGAAATACTTTTTTTCTTAT
>JAIFNC010000242.1 GCA_020047935.1 Bacteroidota bacterium | reverse complement strand
GGTTTATAGGTTTTGTAATCAAGGAGTTTTACCACATTTTTCGCGATAAGCGAACCATGCTTATATTGTTTGGTATTCCGGTTGTGCAAATTTTATTGTTTGGTTTTGTTCTTACCAACGAGCTGCGCGATATACGAATAGCCATTTTGGACCATTCGAAAGACGATGTAACGCGCGAAATTACACAAAAACTGATTGCTTCAGGCTTTTTTATTTTGCACTCCAATTTGGAATCTTCCGCCGAAATTCAAGATGTTTTTAGGACCGGAATTGTAAAAGAAGTGGTAGTTTTTGAACAAAACTTTGAACAAAAACTCAGGTCGCAAGGTACCGCTTCAATTCAAATTTTAGCCGATGCTTCAGATGCCAATACTGCGAATTTGATTGTTAATTATACTACCGCTATTGTAAATGATTATATTCAAAAGTCCGATTTTGCAGCGGTTGTTCCAATTCAAATTGTACCCGAAGTGCGTATGCTTTACAACGAGCAACTTAAAAGCGTATATATGTTCGTGCCCGGCATTATGACCCTAATTTTAATGCTTATATCTGCCATGATGACCAGCATTTCAATTGCTCGCGAAAAAGAAATGGGAACCATGGAAGTACTCTTGGTTTCGCCGCTTAAACCAATTCATATTGTGTTGGGCAAAGTTGCACCGTATTTTGTACTTTCATTTCTAAATGCCGTAAGTATTTTATTGTTAGGCTATTTTGTTTTTGATGTGCCAATTGTTGGCAATATTTTTTTGTTGCTTGCCGAAACTATGTTGTTTATTTTTATGGCACTCTCATTGGGTATTTTAATTTCAACGGTAGCACCTAACCAACTTATAGCCATGATGTTGTCTATGGTTGCCTTACTGCTGCCTTCGTTGCTGTTATCGGGTTTTATTTTCCCTATTGAAAACATGCCTTGGATATTGCGTATGTTATCGTATGCCATGCCGCCACGCTGGTTTATTATCATTTTAAAAAATATAATGCTTAAAGGCACCGGAATAGCGTTTATTTGGCAAGAAACCTTAATTCTTGTTGGTTTTACGTTGCTGTTTTTGGCTATTAGTGTTAAAAAATTCAAATTACGTTTAGAATAATGCGAACCTTATTATTTTTATTGCAGAAAGAGTTTTTGCAAATATTTCGCAACAAAATGTTGCTGCCGTTTTTATTTATTATGCCAATTATTCAGCTGTTGGTGCTTGGTTTTGCTGCCACCTTCGAAATGCGAAATATTAAAATGGTAGTAGTTGATGCCGATCGCTCAAGCGTTACAAGGCAAATTATTTCGAAATTTGAAGGTTCGCCTTTTTTTGATGTTGTAGGAATAAGGCTATCGATGCAAGCTGCCGAAGACGACTTAAAAAACGATGTGGCTTCGGTAATTGTACATTTTCCTTCGAATTTTGAACAAAACTTGTACCGTGAAGGAAAGGCGAAAGTGCAACTATTGGCAAATGCGATAAACGGAACCGTTGCCGGCTTGTCAAATGCTTATATTTCAAGCATTTTGGCTTCATATAACCGCGAAATTATTTTGGAACAATACCCGCAAGCAGGCAAGGGGGGCAGTGGTATAAATGTAACACACTCTTTTTGGTTCAACCCTAAGCTTAATTATCAAACGTATATGGTTCCGGGTATTTTAGTTATTTTAATTACCACAATTGGGCTTATAGTTGCGGGTTTGAATTTAGTAAGCGAAAAGGAGAGTGGCACCATTGAGCAAATTAACGTAACACCTATATCCAAAGCAGTATTTATTATGGGTAAGTTAGTGCCTTTCTGGATTATAGCATTGGGCGAATTGGCATTCGGACTTATTGTGGCAAAATTGGTGTATAATATTCCGTTTGTTGGAAGTATTCCGCTTATATTTTTTTCGGCAGCTATATATTTATTGGTAATTCTTGGGCTTGGACTGTTTTTTTCGACTCTTGCCGATACCCAGCAACAGCTTATGTTTATTGCGTTTTTCTTTATAATGACTTTTATTTTAATGAGCGGTTTGTTTACCTCTGCCGAGAGCATGCCACAATGGGCAAAATGGCTGAATATAGTAAATCCGGTGGCTTATTTTATCCGAATTATCCGAATGGTTTTGCTTAAGGGAAGTACCTTGGCCGATATTTCGGGCATTTTATTTTCGCTTGGTATGTATGCGTTTGTGGCTATTTCTGCGGCAGTTTTACGCTATAGAAAAGTGAGCTGATTAGTCATGAGCAAAAAAAACACTGCAAATAGCAGTGTTTTTTTTATTCTTTCGAGTTCCGTTATTTGGCATCTTGAACGCAACGAAAACCGTTTAAGTAAAAAGCATCGTGTCGGTAACCGAAATCGCGAGCTTGTACACGGCATTCCTTGGCAATACTAACCCAAGCACCACCGCGTAATACACGGTATTTGCCGGTCTCGGGGCCTTTGGGGTTCAGTTCGGGTGCTGTTTTGTAATACATTTCGTCGTACCAATCCGAGCACCACTCCCAAACATTACCGGTCATGTCATAAATGCCCAACTCGTTTGGCTTTTTCAAACCAACTTCGCGTGTATCGCTGTCTGAGTTTTCATCGTACCAAGCCACTTCGGCAATGTTGTTGCTTCCGGCGTACACTAAATTTTTGCTTGCTTTTCCGCCTCTGGCAGCGTATTCCCATTCGGCTTCGGTTGGTAAGCGTTTGCCCATCCATTTAGCATACGAATTGGCAGCATACCAACTAATTTCCAATATCGGATGTTTTTCGTAACCCACTTTTGCAACAAATTCGCCATTTACGAACTGAATTGGGCTATCTTCATCTTCAATATCGAGCCACAAAACATCACCTTCTTTTTTATTGCCGTTTTCATTCAAAAATGCAGCAAAATCAGCCGATGTAACTTCATATGTATCCATATAATAGCTGCTTAGCGTAACCTTATGTATCGGCTTTTCGTCGGGGTCGCCTTCGGTAGAACCCATGTTAAACGTACCACCTTCAACAAATACCATCCCTTTGGGGGTTTGCTGAACTAATTTTGTACGATTAATTTCATATTCCGAATTACTGCTTGTTTCATTAGCCGTAAGTACACTTATTCCGGTAAATATCAACACGCTGATACCGGCAATTATTGAAATTTTCTTCATTTGTGAATAATTAATTTTAGTTGCCAAATTGTATATTCTCCCCGCATTTGCATTTAAAGTATGCGTTTTGTATAGTATTAACTCATTGTTTTCAAAATAAATAAAAAAATCCGGTTGCAAGTAAAACTAAAGCAATAACGCAACAACGTTCAATTATTGTATATGCATTATCGTTTTGGCTACAAAAAACAATTATGCAATAATAAAGCCGAAAATTTGGCTGAACTGTATTTTTACCTAACCATTTTTAGGCACAAAATTTTGCTTAAAAATATACGATTTCCGGAAATTCGAAAAATAAATTATTTTATATTTGAAAATTTATAACAAATAGTTTTTTTATAGTTTTTATTTGCTTGAATATAAGGTGAATAAGGAACCGGATAGTTTGACGAATTCGGAAAAAATTGCGGTTCTAAACATATTGAATGGTGTTTGGAAAATTCCTCTTTATTTTTTCCCGGAACCCGGCTTTCGTCGTAGTTCGATGTATAAACATGAATTCCCGGGTAGTCCGTGTATATTTTCAATGCTATGCCTGAAAATGCAGCATATAAGCTTGCCACTTCTGTAATTTCGCCATTATAATTTTTCACAATGAAATTATGATCGAAACCGTGTGCCAATTTTAGTTGTTCGTTTTCAGCACTTAATGCTGTTTTTAACAATTTTTCGGTTTGAAAATCGAACGGTGTATTGGTAACTTCGTAGGCTTCGTTATTGCATGTAAAGTCTTTATCTAATGGTAAATAGCCGGTGCTGTTTAACTGTAATTCGTGGTTTAAAACAGTGGGTTCACGGTAACCTGTTAGGTTAAAATACGGATGATATGTTAGACTTACCGGCGTTGTTTCATCAGCAAAGTAGGTAAATTCTACAATAAATTCGTTATCGTCGGTAAGTTCAAATTTGGCATTTACCGTAAGTTCTCCGGGAAAACCTCCTGTGCCCGCCGGTGAAATATGCTGTAAAATTGCAGCACTTCCTGTTTCTTCAATTATTGTCCAATTTATTGTTTGAAAGCCGTTTAAACCACCATGCAGGCAGTTCTTATCGTTGTTTGCTTCCAAGGTATACCGGTTATTTTCAAAGGTGAATTCTGCATTCCGAATGCGGTTCGAAACTCTGCCAATAATAGCTCCAAAATACGGATTCCCGGCTTTTTCATAGTCATTTGCATGTGTATAGGCAGCTACAACATCTATTAAATTGCTATTTCTGTCGGGAACTTTTAAATATACGAGCCTTCCTCCGGCAGTAATTATTCCTGCCGAAAGACCGTTTTTATTTTCTAAATGAATTAGAAAAACGTTTGATTTTGATGCCGATAAATTTTGCGTACTCATATCTTTTTTACAGACTAAAAGTACAAATATTTTTTGTTTTGCAAAATTAATTTAGCATTAAACTTCTTTTATTCGTTTTCTTGGTTAAAAAGTAAGTTACTAATTTTTACTTTGTCGACAAAAAACGATGGCGGTAGATTATTCATCTGATTTTCATAATGATATATAGGTACGCCGGGTTTAATATACACTTTGCCTTGTTCAAAATTCGATTTAACGGCAAAGCTTTTTGCTGCTAATTTGTATTGTTCCGTATTGGTTACGAAATTTCGGTGCAAGTTGCCGGTACTTGGTTCAACGGTTTCGTAGTATAAATAAATAAAATTGGGGTCTGTTTTTTGGTCGAAGGTTTGTTTTTTGCCGGTTTCTTTTGCCACAATTTGGTTATGGTAAAAAACTATTTCGCTTAAATATCCTCTAAAATAAGCAAATAACGATTGGTCGGCTTGCTTATAAATATACGGTAGCCCGAAGCCTATATTACTAAAAAACGTTTTGTTGTAATTGCGGGTTGTGCAAACCGGCGCATTTTCGCTAAACGAATTTTTAGTGTTTGTAGGCGCTTTGCTGTAAGTATACGCATGGTTTACATGGTTTTCTACCCCGAATAGCAACGAATCGAATTGATGTACAATAGTTGCGGTTTTGCCGAATGCCAAATCGGCTATATCTTTAATTCGTTGCCTAATGTCGGAAATTGAAAGGGTTTGAATTGCGGTTGTGTTGGTTTCAAACTCGTTAATTGCTAAATATTTAACCGAGTTTTTTGCTACCTCAACAGCATATGTGTCGGTTGGTTGGCAACCATTATACTTGGCAATTGCATCAATTTCTTTACCTGCCGAATAGCCTTTAATTTCAACCAGAAACACAAAAATAAATTCAATCATGCTTTCTTTACTTCTGAACCG